>JAFSDM010000026.1 GCA_017436225.1 Clostridia bacterium
ACCCGCCTCAAAGCGGCATATTTCGGCGCTTTTTACCCAATTTAATCTTGCAAGGCGTCAGCCTTGCTTCGCTTAAATCGAATAAAAATCCTCCAAAATCTCCTCTCTTTGAGGTCAAAGATTTTAAAAAGTGTGGATTTTTGTTCAATTGAGGCACAAAACACAGCCAATACTACCGTATTGGCGAGTATTTTAACGAAAAGTGAGCAAAAATCCACCGTTTTAAAACGCGGTTCGGGTTTGACTGCTCACCCTAGTTATTTGTGGATCTATATAATAAAAATATTCACAACACCAACATTTAACATCTTTCATAACAAATCTCCTTATGGGGATTATATCCCCTTAATAATTTAGATTATAACCCCCATAATATTCTTTGTCAAGGGAGGATTGTTATGATTATTTTTAATAAATTATGGAAGACAATGGAAGATAAAAATATCTCCACCTACCTTCTGCGCGAAAAATGCGGAATAGATAGCAAAACTATCAGAAGGCTTAAGGCGAATGAAAATATTGAAACTAAAACCTTAAATAAACTTTGTTTAGTGCTAGACTGCAAACTGGAAGACATAGCCGAGTTTATAAAGGAAGAAAGTTAATATTTAAAGCACCCGATAATCACTCAAAGGTGAAACTCGGGTGCTTTTTTATTACTTTATACTCTTACGAAGTTTTCTACATCATCTAAGGTAATCTCGGGTCTAACATCGGGGTTAATAACCTCGGCTCTAATATCCACCGCTTTAACATTTTTAGCGTGTCTTATGAAAAATCCGTAGGAATTAAGGGTGCCGAATATATAGGGCTCGGGATAAGCCCTGGGGTTTTCGGGCACGATTTCAACAGGGGTATCTACACCGCCGTCTACCTGCAAATAAATATCCTCTAAATGAACGTTTTCAACAGGGTGTTCGGGAAGACCTACAATCATACCGCCCTGCTTACTATTAGTGGGAAGATATTCTAACTCCGGCCAATACGGACAGCGCTTTATTGGTATCTTATCAAAGGGGCCTGTGCAAATAATGTGGCTGATGCTAACATTTTTAATAGTTCCGATGCCTGTACCCTCGGGGCCTCTTGCGCGGTTTCCGATTATCACAAAGAAGGGGCAGCCAACGTTGCGCATTGTAATATTTGTAAAGGTTACACCGTTAATATCGCCGCCGTCAATCGTCTCAACCGAAAGTCCTGCGGCACGGGTATCGGTAATAACGCAATTGCTGACAGTAACGTTCTTAAACCCTCCGTTAGACTCTGTGCCAAGCTTAATTGCATTACTTTCGCTTGAAACAATGCAGTTGGTAACAACCAAATTTTCGGTGGCCTGTTTTCTGCCCAAAACATAGGAGCTTTTTGGAACAATGCCATCATCACCACTACGTATAATACAGTCGGATATTACGGTATTTTTACAGCAGTCAATGTTAATGCCGTCTATATGGGTATCAATTAAAAGACCGCTTACTCTGATATCCTCACACCCTGCAAGGGCTATTGCAAGGTCGGTAGCATTAAAAAGGCTAAAATCCTTTAAAATTACGTTTGTACATTCCTTAAAGCCAATTACCTTTGCTCCTCTATAGGTGCCTTTGCCGCAAACGCCAACACCTCTTACAGGGGTAAAATCATCACTTTCGTACTTGCTTTGCATATCAATTTTACCTGAACCTGTAATGGATATGTTTTTAAGATTTTCGCCCACAAACAGGCTATGATGGAAAAATGTATGCGAGGCATCCTGATAAACGGGATAAGTAATTTCTTCATCGGGCGCAAAATGATTTTTTAAATCACGACTGCCTAAAAGCAGAGCTCCGGCATCTAAAAATATGTGAACGTTATCCTTTAAAAATACGGTGCCCATTAAGTAGGTTCCACTTGGTACATAAACGGTGCCTCCACCCGCAGCATAACAGGCATCTACCGCCTTTTGGAAAGCTTCGCGGCAAAGAACCTTACCGCCGCTAACCGCACCGAATTCTAAAATATTAAACATACTTTATCACCTTTTCAAAAGCTTTTTTCTAATTATAACACAGTTAAAAAAGCTTTTCAACAACATTATATTTTTATGTGTTGACTTTTGCGCTTTACTGTGTTAATATAATGTTACATTACTACTTTAAACTACTATACCATTGTCCTTTTGCGGAGGTAAAGATTATGATAGATATTAAAAACGAAATGACCGATGACCTTTTTAAAGCAATACTTACCCTTAAAACGGTAGATGAATGCTACAAGTTTTTTGAAGACGTTTGCACCATTAAAGAAATTAAGGCTATTGCCCAAAGACTTGAGGTTGCAAAAATGCTTAAAGATAAACAACTTTACAGCAAAATTGTGGCAGAAACGGGCGCTTCAACCGCTACCATAAGTCGTGTAAACCGCACGCTTATGTACGGCAGTGAGGGTTATGATATTGTTTTTTCACGCCTTAATGAAGAAAAATAAATAATGAATTTGCCGCATATTATAAAATGTGCGGCATTTGATTTTTAAAGGAGAATTATTATGAGCTTTAAAGAATTAAAGGTAACTGAAATAAATGAAAATTTCATTAAAAACATTGGTGATGAGTGGATGCTTATTACCGCGGGTGATGAAAGCAAATATAATATGATGACGGCAAGCTGGGGCTTTGCGGGTGTTATGTGGGGCGAGCCAACCGTTATTGCGGCGGTTAGACCACAGCGCTACACCATAGAATTTTTAAAGGAAAAGGAATATTTTACCCTTTCATTTTACGGAGATAACAAAAAAATACACTCGGTTTGCGGAAGCGAGTCGGGCAGAGATGTGAACAAAACAGAAAAAACAGGTCTTACCCCCGTATTTGACAATGATACTTCTGCCCCCTACTTTGAGCAGGCAAGGCTTGTGCTTGTTTGCAAGAAAATCTACGTTCAGGATTTAGAAAAGAGCGCATTTTTAGATGATGAAATAAAATCTAAGTGGTACCCGAATGAAGATTTCCACACAATGTTTTACGGAAAAATAATAAAAGCACTTGCAAAAGAATAAAGTAGGTGTTATAATAGCATTTGCAAAAGAATAAACGCAAAATACCTTTAGGGTACTGAGCATATTGCCTGACAATATGTAAGGTGGTAAGGGAATGGCGGTGAAAATCCGCAGCAACAGCCATTGCCGTAATTTCTGTTTAAACAGATTAAGTCGGAATGCTTACCGTTTTGTGACACATAAAAGGCTCTTGGGCAACGGGGAGTTGGTGTAATATACGGTTGGTATAGCAGGATTCCGACTAAATTACAGCACCCCTTAGAAGGGTGCTTTTATTTTATCCTTTTAGCAAAGAAAGGATATTTTATTAATGAAAAATCTAGCAAAAATTTCTACAAGTATAATTTTAACGGTGGCATTGCTTTTATGCCTTGTGGCTTGCGGCACCAATGCTCCAAAGTCTGACCTTTGGGAGAATGCTACCTACACCGAGGACACCACCTTTGGCGAAGGCTCCACAACGCTTAAAATGGTGGTTAAAGCAGGTGAACACTCCGTTACCTTTACCGTAAATACCGATAAAGACACGGTTGGAGCCGCCCTTTTAGAGCATAATCTTATAGAAGGAGCCGACGGTCTGTACACCAAGGTAAACGGAATTACCGCCGATTATAACGTTGACCAATCCTATTGGGGCTTTTTTGTAAACGACGCCTATGCAAATGAGGGAATGGACACCACAAAAATAGAAAAGGATACTACATACAAGCTTGAATACACAAAATAATCCTGTAAAAAAGAGCAAAAAAAGTAATCTTTTAAGGCTTTTTGAAATGATACTTTGCGCTCTTTTTGGCGCGCTTATGATAAGCTCTAAAGAGATTATGGCGGCTTTGCCAAACATCCACCTGCTTGGATTGCTTATAATGCTTACCACCCTAACCTTTAGATTTAAAGCGCTGATTTCCATTTACATTTACGTTTTTGCCGAAGCCCTTTTTCAAGGCTTTTCGCCGTGGTGGGTTCCAAATCTTTACACCTGGGCAATACTTTGGGCGGTAACAATGTTAATACCTAAAAAGTTGCCAACAAAGGCAAAAATGGTAATTTACCCCATAGTTTGCTCCCTGCACGGATTTGCATACGGAATACTTTGCGCCCCTACTCAAGCACTTTTTTTCGGGCTTGATTTTAACGGAATGATTGCTTGGATAATTACGGGTATTCCATATGACCTTATTCACGGAATAAGCAACTTTTGCGCGGGGCTTTTGGTTCTTCCGCTTTATTTAATGCTTTCTAAAATGTTAGCAAAAATCAAATAATGTAAAAAGATACAAAAACGGAGCTTTCCATTTTATTGGAAAACTCCGTTTTGCTTTATATAATCTAGTTGATGTGTGGTATTAATATTTCTGTGTCAGAGGTTCTCCTGTCTAAGTAATCAAACTGATGTTGTTCAAAGTATTCGGGGAAAACTCTTGCCTTGACTACAGCCCTTTCGCCAAAATATAAAATTCCGTCATCTAAAAAGGAGGTTGGCTCTAATGTAATATTTGTTATTTCCAGATTGCCAACAATTAAATCAAAACTTACTTCACCGCTTGGAACAATTTTTAGTTTTTCACCTTAGCTGATCCATCGGACTGAATTTCAAGAAAACCTTCTACCGGTTTTTTGTTTGTAAGTGATCCATTTATGATAATATTATAACTATTACTATTTTCCTTGAAGATATACATAAAAATCATTTTTGAAGTGTTTTCTCCAGAAAGTGTTTTATGGCCAAAAATTCTATAATAATTCAAAATTAATCCATCTGCACTATCCATAACTTGTTCATTTGTACGGTTTTTCCTATCTTTCAAGGTTTTATAATAACGTATTTTATTCTCTAGAACCTCTTTAAACCATAAAACTCCTGAATTTTCCCAAGTAGCGGTATTTAATTTTTCTACAAAGGTGTTTTTTTGTTCAATACTCAAACTACCAAACAAAATAAAATCTATATATTGATCTGACTCAAAATTTTCTTGTTCATATACATACTTAATTTCTCCACTTGTGAATTTAAAGTTGTCTGGAAGATTAATTATAGTTATATTTTTTTCAACAAAATCAATAAACTCTTGACTAGACATATCTTTAGCAGAGATTGTTGGTACTCTATCATTTTCGTCTTTAGAGCTTGTTAATTCTGAACTTACAACATCGCTGTTTTTGGATGAGGTTAAAGAGTTTGTTGAACAACCACAAAAAGAGCATAATATAACACTTGCTAAAACAAAAAGTAAAACTGTATTTTTAAACATTTATATCAACCTTTCGTATTCTAGTTTTTAGGGAATAGTTATGCACTTGTTCGAACAATTCCATTGTAGAAAAACGAAATACGTATTTATTTAATTCCCCATCAAATACTTTGCTATTTTCATTATATATCAAGGTTATTAATAAATCAAGGGGTGTGCTAATAGGTTTATTTACATATTTAACAAACCGAACACGCAAAAATCCCGCCGTTAGATTTTCTAAGGGCGGGATATATTATATAATTATTTACCTATATACTTTTTAAACTCTTCAAAATGGGCGTCGAGGTCGAGTGATAAATCAGGCTCATAGGTTTTAATTGGGAAGCTTTCTTTAATAACACGTCTTGCTTCATCTAAATCCTTAAACTCGCCATATGACATAAACTGAACTGCGGCGTTACCCGTTACGGTTGCCTCAACAGGACCTGCCATAACAGTTTTCTTGCAATAATCGGCAGCCATACTGCAAAGAAGCTGGTCCTTAATGCCGCCGCCAATCATATGAATTACGGGCAGCTTATGACCTATAAGCTTTTCAAGCATTTCGGTAGCGTAGCGATACTTAAATGCAAGACTTTGATAAATGCAGCGTAAAATTTCGCCCATAGTCTGAGGCACGTACTGACCTGTGCGTTTGCAGAATTCCTGAACGCGCTTTGGCATATTTCCGGGGGCTACAAAATCCTTCGCATCAGGGTCTACGAAGCACTTAAACGGCTCTGCTCCCTTTGCGGCGTTTTCCATTTCATCAAAGGAAACGTCAAGTCCCTGCCTTTTCCATTCCTGACGTGACTGCTGAATAAGCCAAAGTCCCATAATATTTTTAAGGTAACGGATTTTACCATCTGATGCGCCTTCGTGGGTGAAGCCGATTTGGCGTGACTCCTCGGTTAAAATCGGCTCATCATTAACGGTGCCGAAAAGTGACCAAGTGCCGCAGCTAATGTAGGCGTAATCCTTTTCGTTAGTGGGAACGGAAACTACTGCCGAGGCGGTATCGTGAGTAGCAACTGCAATAACGGGAACGCTGTCACAATGGAGTTCTTCACAAATTTCGGGTAAAAGATTTCCGTAAATCTCACCCGGTTTAATAATTTCGCCAAAAAGCTCCTTTTTAAGACCAAGCTTTGCCAAAACCTTTTCGTTCCAATCCTTTGTATGGGGGTCTAAAAGACCTGTGGTTGAAGCGTTGGTATACTCAATTCTTTTTGCGCCTGTTAAAAAGTATGCAAAAAGGTCGGGCATTAAAAGCAGGGTTTCTGCCTGAGCCAAATCCTGCGGACGCTTTTTAACCGCCGCCATTAGCTGATAAACGGTGTTTAAATCTACCTGCTGAATACCTGTTTCGGCATAAAGCTCTTCGCGGGGCATAAGCTTATAAAACTCTTCCTGCATACCTTCGGTTCTTACATCACGGTAGTTATAAGGGTTGCCGATAAGCTGACCCTCTTTATCTAAAAGACCGTAATCTACGCCCCAAGTATCAATACCTATGCTATCAAAACCGCCTGCATTGGCAGCCTTGCTTATACCCTGCTTAATTTCGTGGAAAAGGCGAAGAACATCCCAATAAAGGTGACCGTTTACTAAAACGGGGTCGTTAGAAAAACGATGTATTTCCTCAATTACCATTTTACCGTTTTCAATTCTGGAAAGCATTGCACGACCGCTTGAAGCACCAAAATCAAAAGCGAGAATTTGATTTTTCTTCATAAAAAACATTCCCTTTCTAAATTAAAAAAATTTTTTAGTTTTGTATATTTTAAAATTTTCAGAACAAAATAAAAACAAAGGAGTGAATAATATGCTTGATAAACTTTGTTTAATTCTTTCTATTGTTGGCGGTCTTAACTGGGGCAGTATCGGACTTTTTGGTTTTGATATTGTTGCTTGGTTATTCGGCGGACAGGATGCGCTGCTAAGCCGAATAATTTACACCGCCGTTGGTCTTGCCTCTGTTTGGTGTATTTCGTTACTTTTCAGAAACGAAAACGCCACACATCAGGTTAGCGAATAGTAAAAATTAGTCTTCAAACAAACTGTTCTGCAGCTCGGCTATTTCTTTACGCCTGGCTGCGGAATTTTTTTCGTCTAAAAAATATTTTTCGCCCTTTTTAACAATAACAGAGCCTTCTGTAACGCCGTCACCAAGCAGTGACCTTGGAATATTTTTCATAACTCCGTTTTCTTCAATAACTGCAAAATCATTTTCAAATCTGTCTACAATTATCATTTTAAAAGGCTCCCTTCCTTTTAAATTTTACGCTCCAAGCTTTACAAAGCTTGTGATTTTTTGGTTTGTTTCGGACCTTTTAAAGCCAAAAAGAATATTTTGGTTTAAATCGGTTCGGTAGACCCTAATTCCCCTATTTTCAAGCCGCAGCAGAGTGTCGCTTGAGGGGTGATTATAGGTGTTATCATACCCGCAGGATGCCACCGCTATTTGTGGCTTTATACTGTTTAAAAGCTGCTCGGATGAAGCGTTTTTAGAGCCGTGATGCCCAAGCTTTAAAACATCTACCTTTATATTATAGCTTTGTATAAGGCTAATCTCCTCGCTCGACTCACAATCACCCGTAAAAAGAAAGCTTTTACTATATATTTCAAGCAGGGATATTATAGAACGGTTATTTTCATCCTCTGCCGAGGTGTTGCATTTTAAAAGAGTTAAACAGGCATTACCTATTTTAAAGCGACTGCCCTCCTTAGGCAAAATCAGGTTGATTTTTTGTTGCTTTGCCACGGCTATAACCTCATTATAAAGCTCTTTATCGGCATCGGCGGCAGATGAATTATTTATAAGAAGGGTATTAATTTTAATCTTTTTGGCAAGTCGCAAAAATCCGCCCATATGATCGCTATGATGGTGAGTTATTACGGCAAATGAGATTTCTTTAATGTTTTTTCTTGCAAGAGTTTTGTAAATTTTGTCGCCATCCTCTACAACGCCAAAATCTATAACAGCTACCTCGCCGTTGCTGTTAATCAGGGTTGAGTCACCCTGCCCTACATCCAAAAATTCAACATAATCATAATTTTCGGTTTCCCTTTTAAACAAAAGCTCAAAAAGCATTTGATTTGGCGAGCTGCTTACAACGCCGAAAATCGCCGAAAGCTCTAAAACAATAGGCAAAACAAAAACAACTAAAATTATGTTAATTATTACTCGTTTTTTCATCTTTTCCTTGCTTTTTTAGGGTCCCACCTGTTACTGCCTTTACGGGGTTGACGGTTGCGGGAATTACCTTTGCCTTTTTTATTATTTTCGGTTCGATTAAACCCTGCGGGGGCGGGAATAAGACAGTCGGGGGAACTGCCCATAAGCCTTGTTTTACCCGTAATTCTAAGTGCTTTTTCAATTATCTTACGGTTTTCGGGCTTAAAATACTGAAGCAGGGCGCGCTGCATTTGCTTTTCTTCCTTGGTTTTTGCAACGTAAACGGGCTTCATTGTATATGGGTCAAGGCCTGTGTAGAACATACAGGTAGAAATAGTACCCGGTGTTGGGTAGAAATCCTGCACCTGACGGGGGTGAACTCCCTGCTTTTTAAGAAACAGCGCTAACTCTACCGCATCGGAAAGGGTGCTTCCGGGGTGGCTTGACATAAGGTACGGAACTAAATACTGCTCTAAATCCATACTTTTTGTAAGCTCGTAAAAGCGTTTTGAGAATTTTAAATATTCCTCAATATGGGGTTTACCCATTTTATCTAAAACGGCTGCCGAGCAATGCTCAGGCGCAACCTTAAGCTGACCGCTTACATGGTACCTGACCAAATCCTTAAAAAAGGCTTCGTTTTTATCGGCTATAAGGTAATCGTAGCGTATGCCCGAACGGATAAAAATGCTTTTAATTTTGGGAATTTTACGCATTTTTCTTAAAAGCTCAAGATATTCGGTGTGGTCTACCTTAAGCGCAGGGCAACGGTTTGGCGCAAGGCATTTTTTACCCTTGCAAAGCCCCGCCTTTAACTGCTTATCACAAGAGGGGGCGCGGAAGTTAGCGGTGGGTCCGCCAACGTCGTGAATGTAGCCCTTAAAATTAGGCTTTTTTGTTAAAAGCTCGGCTTCCTTTAAAACAGACTCTTCACTTCTGACACTTATTTGTCTACCCTGATGGAAGGCAATGGAGCAAAAATTACAAGCGCCAAAGCAACCACGGTTATGGGTTATAGAAAACTCAACCTCTTTAATTGCGGGTACTCCGCCGAATTTTTCATAACTAGGATGGTAGGTGCGCTCAAAATGAAGTGCGTAAACCTCATCCATCTCTTCGGTTGTAAGGCTTGGCTGTGGCGGATTTTGAACCAAATATTCGCCGTTTGCCTGAAGCTGAATAAGCCTTTTTCCTCGCACGGCATCGTGCTCATCATACTCTATTCTGCAGGCCGAGGCGTATGCTTCCTTGCTATCCTTAACCTTTTCAAAGGATGGGAGCATTATACCAACAATGCCTTCGGGGGTTTTGGTTTTATAGCAGGTGCCTAAAACATCGGTTATTTCGGATACAGGAATACCATCTGCAAGTTTTTTGGCAAGCTGACGGGTGGACCTTTCGCCCATACCAAAGGAGAGAATATCGGCGCCCGATTCGGTAAGCACCGACTGCATAACCTCATCTGCCCAGTAATCATAGTGAGCAAAGCGGCGAAGAGATGCTTCAAGTCCGCCAATTATAATTGGCACCTCACCGCCAAAACGCTCACGAACGAGCTTTGTGTAAACGGTAACGGCTCTATCGGGTCGAAGACCCGCTTTATTACCGGGTGAATAGGCATCGTCACTGCGTTTTCTTTTGGCGGCGGTGTAATGCGCCACCATAGAATCTATATTACCTGCATTTATCATAAAGGCGAGGCGCGGTTTACCAAAACGGGCAATATCATCAGTATTTTTGAAGTTTGGCTGGGCTATAATACCTACACTATAGCCCTCGGCTTCTAAAATTCTTGAGATTATTGCGGTACCAAATGACGGGTGGTCTACATAGGCATCACCCGTAATAATAACAAAATCCAGCGTTTCAAATCCACGCTCTTTTGCCTCACTTAAATTTATAGGCAAAAAACTCATACTTTATTATTCCTCATCACTGCTTCTGGCCTGCATTTCTAAAAATTCGGCCTTGGTTATTAAAACTTGACGGGGTTTGGCTCCCTCATATGGACCTATAACACCCATTTCTTCCATTTCGTTAATAATTCGAGAGGCTCGTGCATAGCCTAGCTTTAATCGGCTTTGAAGATGTGACGCCGAGGCTCTGCCTGCCTCAATCACACATTCAATAGCTTGGTTTATCATAGGGTCACGGTCGCTGAGTGAAGAATCATCCGAACGGGAGGATTTATCCTTATTTCCCGCGGCTGCCATACGCTCAATTTCTTCGCTTATTGTTTCATCATAATCGCTTGACTGACCGTTTTTAACAAAATCTACTACCCTTTCAACCTCTTCTTCGCTTACAAAACAGCCCTGAATACGGGTAGGCTTGTTTGCGCCAAAGGGACAATAGAGCATATCTCCCTTACCAAGAAGTCGCTCGGCACCGCCCATATCAATAATGGTTCGGCTGTCGGTTTGGGAGGAAACCGAGAAGGCAATTCTTGTTGGGATATTATTTTTAATAACACCTGTTACAACGTCAACAGACGGGCGCTGAGTAGCAACTATAAGGTGCATACCTGCCGCTCTTGCCTTGGCGGTAATTCGGGCAATATAGTCCTCAACCTCCTTTGAGGAGGTTGCCATAAGGTCGGCAAGCTCATCAATAATAATAACTATATGAGGCATTTTGGGCAAATCCTCACTCATTTCTGCCAAGTGATTGTAGCCCTCTAAATTACGAACGTTGCACTCGGCAAAAAGGCGGTAACGCTTTTCCATTTCCTGAACCGCCCAACCTAAGGCGCCCGCCGCCTTTCTGGGGTCGGTAACAACGGGAACTAAAAGGTGCGGTATTCCGTTATAAACTCCAAGCTCAACTACCTTAGGGTCAATCATTAAAAGCTTAACATCATCGGGGGTTGCTTTATAAAGAAGACTTATTATGATTGAATTTATGCAAACCGATTTACCCGAACCTGTAGAGCCTGCAATAAGTCCGTGAGGCATTTTGGCGATATCGGTTAAGATTGCGGCGCCTGAAATATCCTTACCCAAGGCTGCGGTAAGCTTACTTTTTGCGGTCATAAACTCAACCGTTTCAATAATATCACGCGCGCCAACCATTGATGTGGCTTTATTCGGTACCTCAATACCTATAGCCGCCTTATTAGGAATTGGAGCTTCAATACGAACGCCCGCCGCCGCAAGATTTAAGGCTATATCATCGGCAAGAGATGTAATTTTACTGATTTTAACGCCTGCCGAGGGTTGAAGCTCGTAACGGGTTACCGTTGGACCTCTTGTAACATCTACAATTCTTGTTTCAACACCAAAGCTACGAAGCACGTTTACAAGATTTTCGGCGGTGGCTTTAAGCTCCTTTTCACCTGCCGCAGAGCCTTTATTGGCATTTTCCTTTAAAAGGCTTACGGGTGGAAATCTGTATATTTCTTCATCGGGGGTTTCATCGGAATTTTCTGAAATCTCACTCTCAATTTCGTTGATGTCTTCTTGAGTAATGGGGGCGGGCTTTTCCTCCTCTTTGAGCTCACCCTTAGCCTCTTCCTCGGCAACAAGCTCAGCAATAGAGGGCTGATTTTCAGCGCCGCTAAAATCGCTGGACGCTCCATTTGCGGTAAGGGAGTCATCATTATAAGCCTCAATAAGCTTTTTGCCCTTTTCATCTAAATCCTCGGGAGCCTTGCGAACCTCGGGGATGTCATCAACAGGGATATCGGTAATGGCGCGGTTTTTTCGTGCAAGCTCACGGTTTTCTCTTTCACGGTTGTAGCTTTCACTTGCCTTTTCGGTAGCCTTTTTAACCGGCTTTGAAATGCCTTTGAAAAGTCCAATAAGGGTAATGCCTGTAAGAAGCATGAAAATCACAAAAATTGCAAGGCAAACTATAACGCCCGCACCCGCCGTTTCAAAAAGTGCGGTAAGCGGGGCGCCGATAACGGCACCTATAAATCCGCCCCCCATAGCGCCCTTTGAATATGCGGCAGAAATATGCTCACCAAACTCGAGCCCCTGAAGGCTTTTGCTGAAAATATCAATAGCGGCATCAATAAACACCACCATAAGGGAAACCTCAATAGTTTTTACCTTAAAGCTTGAAGCGAATTTATCCATAGCCGAAAAAACTGCGATTACGCCTAAAAACAGCGGTAAGGTATAGGTTGCAAAACCAAAAACGCCAAACAGGAAATTATGTAAATAGTTCCAAACGCTGTGATTGCCCTCAATAATTATTAAAAATAAAATAAGAACTGCAAGTGCGAAAAGAAAAATAGCCTTTATTTGACCACCGCTCGTGCTTTGAGCTTTTTGCTCGCGCGCCTTTTTAATCTCGGTAGCAGTAGCACTTCTCTTTTTAGTTGTGTTTGATTTTTTTGCTCCCTTTGTTGCCATTTTAAAACTTCCTTTTTTATGTATTAACGGCGATTATTTCGCCGCAGAATTTTGTTTTTGTTCAATAAGATCGTAAAGACAGTCTATTGCATCGCTAAGACTTCCAACCTTGTGAATAAGACCTATTTTTACGGCATCCTCGCCGCAAAGCACGGTGCCCATATCGGTTGCAAGCTCGCCCGTGTTCATCATAAGCTCGTAAAGCTTTTCAGAGCTTACCGATGAATTAGCAGTAACAAAGCCTGTTATGCGCTCCTGCATTTTTTCAAAATAGTTTAGGGTTTGCGGAACACCTAAAACAAGTCCGTTTGTGCGAACGGGGTGTATTGTCATTGTTGCCGACGGCACAATAAAAGATTTATCTGCCGCCACCGCTAAAGGTACGCCGATAGAGTGACCGCCGCCAAGCACCAAAGAAACGGTGGGCTTGCTCATACCCGAAATAAGCTCTGCCAATGCAAGACCCGCCTCAACATCGCCGCCAACGGTGTTAAGCACCACAAGCATACCGTCTACCTCAGGGTCCTCTTCAATAGCAACAAGCTGTGGTATTATATGCTCATACCTTGTTGCCTTTGTACCCTGCGGAAGCTCAATATGACCTTCGATTTCACCCGCCACGGTAAGGCAATGGATAACATATTTTGAACCCTTAGGGGTAACGGAGCCTGTTTTTTCTATTTGCTCAAGTTGGTCATTTGAAACACCTAAAGCTTTATTTTTGCCAGACTTATTTTTATCGTTTTGCTTTTTAGAAATCATAGTTTTCACCTTTTAATTTGCTTTTTAAAACAAAAAGTTATATAGGCTATTATTCCTCTAAAGCATAAACTTATACATAATATATTATACTATTTCATTCGCAATATTTCAAGAATATTTTTATTTTTTTTGCATATATCCAAATTTTAGAAAACAGAAATCCTTACTATCGATTTTCGACATTTTCATGCCTTTATTTTCAAAAATACTCTTGCAAGATAATTATTAATGTTGTATACTTAAATATGTATTATTTTGGAGGTGTGTGAATGAAACTCGGTTTTGATAATGATAAATACATTAAGCTTCAATCGCAAAAAATACTCGACCGCATTGAGCAGTTCGGCGGTAAGCTTTATATGGAATTCGGCGGAAAACTGTTTGATGATTTTCACGCATCCCGTGTTCTGCCCGGTTTCGAGCCTGACAGCAAGGTTAAAATGCTAATGCAGCTTAAGGACCAAGCAGAAATTGTAATTGTTATAAACGCCGACGCCATTGAAAAAAACAAACGCCGTGGCGACCTTGGCATTACCTATGATTTAGATACGCTTCGCCTTATTGATGCTTTCCGCGGTATTGGACTTTTTGTTGGCAGTGTTGTTATTACCTGCTACAATTCTCAGCACGCCGCCGATATGTTTGAAAAAAGGCTTATTTCACTTGGCATTAAGGTTTACAAGCATTATTCTATTGAGGATTACCCCTCAAACATTCCGCTTATTGTAAGTGATGATGGCTTTGGCAAAAATGATTATATTGAAACCGAGCGCTCCTTGGTTGTTATTACCGCACCCGGTCCCGGAAGCGGCAAAATGGCAACCTGCCTTTCACAGCTTTACCACGAACACAAGCGAGGGGTTACTGCCGGCTATGCAAAGTTTGAAACCTTCCCTATTTGGAATATTCCCTTAAAGCACCCCGTTAATTTGGCTTACGAAGCCGCCACCGCCGACCTTAACGATGTTAATATGATAGATTTCTACCATTTAGAGGCTTACGGCGAAACCACAGTAAACTACAACCGTGACATTGAAATCTTCCCCGTACTTAATGCTATGATGCAAAAAATTATGGGAAACTCTCCATACAAAAGTCCTACCGATATGGGTGTTAATATGGCGGGCTACTGTATTTTTGATGAGCAGGCAGTTGAAGCCGCCTGCCGTCAAGAAATTTTACGCCGATATTATAGTGCTTGTTGCTCGGTAAGGCAGGGTATGTCTGACGCGCACGAGGTTAGCAAGCTGGAGCTTTTAATGGGTCAGATGGGCATTACCTCCGATGAACGACCAACCGTTGCCGCCGCTTTAAATAAGGCAGAGGCTACAGGTGCTCCGGCAGTTGCAATTCAGCTTCCCAACGGTGAAATTGTTACAGGTAAAACCTCATCCTTGCTTGGCGCATCTGCCGCCGCTTTATTAAATGCCCTTAAGTCGCTTGGCGGTATTGATAAAGAAACCGACCTTATCTCACACACTATTATTGAGCCAATTCAGGAGCTTAAGGTTAAACATATGGGCAACCACAATCCACGACTCCACACCGATGAAATTCTTATTGCCCTTTCAATTTGCGCGGTAAACAGTGATATTGCAGCAAAGGCGATGCAGCAGCTTGAAAAGCTTAAGCACTGCGAGGCTCACTCATCCGTAATTTTATCAAGCGTTGATGAAAATGTTTTCAGAAAGCTTGGCGTAAACATCACCTACGAGCCTAAATACCAAACCAAAAAGCTTTACCATAATTAAAAAGCACAAAAAAGGAACAGCTTAAATTTTAAAAATTCAAACTGTTCCTTAATATTTGGGGATATAGCGCAGTTGGTAGCGCGTCTGCTTCGCATGCAGAAGGTCAGGGGTTCGACTCCCCTTATCTCCACCATAACACACAGGTACGAACTCTTTTGGTTCAAAAACGTGTTCTGCCTGACAATAGAAAACGCGGAGAGGTAAAACCTTTCCGCGTTTTCTTTATTTTTACCACGCGTCGGGGATACTGTCAAGAAAAGAAGCGGCGGTATCGCCGTCCCAACCTAAGTCCAACAGAGCTTTGTAAACATCACCCGCGTATTTAATACGATGCTCAAACTCAGGCTCATGTAAGATCTTCGTCCGCCCGCACCGATGGCACACCCATTGATTTTTCCATTCTGCTGCGGTCATGGGGTGGCCGCATACACACTTTTTCTGTTCCTCCATATTTCCCTCCGTGGTGTAGCTTTCAATCTCTCACGTAATCGAAGTTTGCGAGAAGGCGGCGTATCGCCTCACGTTGCCGCTCTGTAAGTTTCTTGCACTTCAACAGCCGTTCAAGCACCATACGATCCTCAAAACGAAAAGTGTTGTCCTGTTTCAACGGCTCCCACTCTCTGAATCGGCTCATAGTCGCCCCCCCCTTATCAATCCACAAAGGTTTTCCGCTGGCTGTCCCAAATGCCGACGTAGCTTCTGCCGAAACAAACGGAATAACGGTTGTAGGCAACGGCCTCAATGGTAAGGCTCTGCTTGTCGGGGTTATACCCCAGCTCCCGGACGGCGTGTGCAACGTCCTGTTCGACGGCGATCATATCCTGCAGACCTCTCATAGTGATCTGACCATTGAATACCAATGTACTTTCTTTCATGCTCCTGTCCTCCTGTTAAATAAAGCATCCATACTGTGAAATATTCGGCGGTAGTGCCATACGTCCCGGAAGTATCCGGGCGTAAACCAATAGTTTGATAGGTTGTCCCCTTCGTGCATAGGGTCGGTTAAGGTGTTTCCAATCTTGACGTAACCGGCGCAGCCCAGCAACGAAAGCTGTATATAGCACATCATGCCGGTAGTGAAATCAATATCCTGCGCCGTAACCAACACGTGATCCTGCCAATGCAACGGGCTTTTCGCCCTGAACAGCTCAAGGTCAATCTGATTGACGGCGGCTATCAGCGTAGCACCCGCGCCGCAGGCACAGTCATTGATCGTGATGTACCCGTGCTGCTGGATCTGTTCAACAGCGTTGTTAGCTGTAATCCCGGCCATACACTTGCACACGTCATACGGAGTGAAAAACTGGCCGATCCAGTGATTTCCCAATTCAAGCTCCATGTAGACGCTACCAAGAAAATCTTGCTCAGGGTTTGCCTCAAAAGCTGCGGCCACGTCTGCTACAAGCTCAGGAAAAACCATGCGCTCTTTCTCATTGTACTTGCTTATGACCTTATGGTACATTTCCTCACGGACCGTAAAGTGGCTCTTGTCAAAAGCGTTAGATATGGCAACGGCAAACATTACCACGAAGTCACTCCATATCTCCCACGTGTTGAAGCGCCCACTCAGACCGCGCAGCTTTTTGGCGAAATCGGTTCGGCGTTGGTCCTGTCGGCTCATTGTGTAGCTCCTTCCCGGCAGCGGGCAAGTACCGCAAGCTCCCAATGGAGAAGGTCAAGCACAAGGAGGTCGTAAGCCTCATAGTGCCGCACAACCTCACCGTCAAAGGTGAGATCCGCTTCAACGCTCCAACAGCCCGTCGGGTGCATGATGGGCTGTACGGTGATACCTATAACACCGGGAGTACGGATATAGTGTGAAAATTCTTCCAGCACTTGCACCTTCTCTTTGTTGGCCCGCTCTGTAAGCATTTCAGCTTCAGAGCGGTTTTCACATATTAGGTAGCTCATTCGTTCACCACCTCAAACGTGCCGTGGATTTCCTCAGCGCCCGTACCTGTCCTGAAGTGGTGGTCACAGGCGACAAGGACTACCCCGCGCACATAGCCGTTTTGTTCATTGATATTCAGCTTTTCGCCGTCAACGGTACGCAGCTCATAGCGATCAGGGAAACAGCCGGGGCGGCCATAGAGGGTGTAATCCACATTGAGATCGTCAAATCCCTGTAAGATTTCGTCCGCCTCTTTGCCTACCACACCCTGCTTTGCAAGCAGGGCGCGGAAATAGTCGTTGTCCCGGATTTTATAAACAATGGATACCGTGCGCTCATTCACGCAAACAGAATCAGCGCGATATTCCGGGCAATGCCCTTTATCGGTGCATTGATTGCAGTAGATTTTCTCAGCCATAGCTAACCCTCCCTCTGCTTATTTCATCGTCCCGGTTGCGAGGAAAGAACGGCGGTCTGCTTCGCTGTAATAGCCAAACACAAACCAAGACGCGATTTTCTCATAGACTTTGTATGCGTCCATCAGAGTATCGAAGCTGCGCCGGGTGGTTTCGTGGGCCATGTTCATAAGCTCAACCACATAACGGTTGCCGTGCTTCTCAATGCTCAGTGTGAGCGGGTTATCAGTACAGGTTTCCTTAGTCTGCACGATGGTGTAAATCATGGTAGATCCTCCGTTGTTCAAATATTTGCTCTTTTTCTATATTATAGTGCAAACATTTGAACTTGTCAAGGGGTTTGGAGCAAATAGTTAAACTTTTTATTCTGAAAGCAAAAAAAATAAAGCCCGCAAGCGTAACAAGCGTTACACTCACGGGCTATTTTTCCTATACGTGCGTATGTATAGGCGCTATGGCGTTTGTGCGCCCATAGCGCCTATATTTTGAAGGTCAATTATGAATTTCTGTAACTTTGTAACACTAAGGGCGAAAACGCCGTATTTTCAAGGGTTTTTCGGCGTTACATTCACCGTTACGGGATACTGTTACATAATTTCAAAGTGTAACGGTGTTACCGTTACAAACTTTTGAATTTTAGGCTATGTAACACACCCCTGTAACGCCTCAGCGCTTCATGTTCTGGACCATTGCTTCACCCGCGCCCTTGATGATTGCGGTAATGTCCACCCCGGCAGCAGTCAACAGGTTCTTAGCGGAATCGGACATTTTTTCCATAGTCTTATCAATCAACATAGTGCCGAGCTGAGTAATTTCGTCCTTAGACAGCTTGCCGTCTGCGCTTGCGGCCTTCCAGCCGTCAACAACGGTCTGCTGCAGCTCAAGGACGGTGAGCTGTGCCGCGCCGATAGCCTCATTGGTGGCGGCGTTGATGTTCGCCAGCTCATTGCGCTTTGCGATCTTAGCGGTCAGCCAAGTACCGAGGACGCCGATCAGGGTCAAAATCAGGGTGGCAACGATCTGGACAGCGGTTTCAATGATAACTTCGTTCATGGTTATTCTCCTTTATTATTTGATTTTTGAATTATGCCCGTCACACGGGAACGGGCAGGATTCACATTCTTTCGGGTCGCACTTGTTCTCCCCGTCCCACGATGCAAGCCCCTTGACCCACAGGATCAAGAGGCTAACACCGATAATGCCGGAAAGAATATTTAGGGCGCTCATGCCTTCTTGAAGCTGCCTGCGTCAACCCAACCGTAAACGGTAGAGCCACCGCCGGAAATGCGGACAAGGTGGTAGGGGTGTTTACTCTTACCGGGCTGGTAGATAGCAGTCACCTTTGCCTTACCGCCCTTGCAGGCGTAGCTGGTGGACGCGTTGGCGCTCTTATAGTGGACAGAGCCGTTGTAGATAACAACGTCACCCACAGCAGGCGTCCACGTTTCGTCCGGCTCAAAGGTTTCCACCTCTGCAATGTCCTCAGCGTCAACCCAGCCATAGACGGTAGAGCCGCCGCCAGAGACACGGACAAGGTGGTAGGGGTGCTTACTCACACCCGGCTTATAAATCGCCGTCACCTTTGCCTTACCGGGCTTACAGGTGGGGCCTTTGGCCGCGTTGGCGCTGGTGTAATGGGTCGTGCCGGTAAAGGTAACAATGTCGCCCACCTTCAGAACAACGCCGGTTGCGGGCTTTTCCTCAACGGGCTTCTGTTCCTCAGCGGGGGTGTCCTTCTCCCCGGTGTAGCTCACATACGGCAGCTTACCGTGCTTCGTCCAGTTGCGGCGGTTGTAGCCGGATCTGTCGCAGTTACAGGCGGTGATCTGTACCTTGTTATCCCATCTGGGGGTACATTCAACGGCCAAGCCGTCACCGATGTACACGCCGATGTGGCCCTTCATCCAGACGGCTTCGCCCACCTCAATCTTACTGAAATCGGTGGACAGGTCGGAACAGACCTTAATCATGCTATCAGCGCCGATGTCGGGAACGCCGTTGGCCTTGTAATCAGCGCCGCCGTAAGTAGCCCCGGTGTCGCCGTTCCAGCCCCACAGCAAGCCCTTAATCATGCACACGCAGTCAAAGCCGAAGGTATCAGCGCTTGCGGCCTTAATCATGGCGGTACGGTCTGCGTCCTTGTTGTAGTCGTGGTTGTTGCAGTAACGCTTTTTGTTAGCGTCGGTCATGGGCGCACCGAAACAGCCCATAACGTACAGGGTCTTGTAGTTCTGAGCAAGATCCTTACAGCGGGCCGCAAGCTGTGCGCCGGTGGTGATTTTGGTTGACATATCGGTTTCCTCCTTTTCGGTGGTAACAGAAGAGCCGGTACGGTCTGCGTACTTGTCGTAGTACGTCTGTCCGTATCCGGCTCTTTTGGTTTTTACGGCGTCGCTCATATCGGCGGGCCGTTCGTACTGGGTCAGCACCTTGTCGGATGCCTCCTTGATGGTCGTAGCGGCTTTCAGCACCGCCAGAGTGGATTTGTAGCCCTCACACAGCTCTTTCCAAAGGAAATTAAGCTGTGCCTCAAGATCACCGATAGAGGCGCTACAAGCCTGCACAAAGGCCAGCAGAGCCGCCTTGCGGGTGTGATAGGTCCACTGGGCGAGGCCGTAACCGGCGCTGTCCTTAGCGAAGTTGGTATATTCGCCGCTGTCCACCGCCGCCGTGTAGCTTTCGTCCGTGTACCCCAGCTTCTTTTCGTAGCTGTTCTGAAGGTTGTTCGGGCGCAGACCACTTTCAGCGTACAGGTTGCCCATAAGGCCCGCTACGCCGCAATCGGTCAGCCCTTTGCCTTTGAGGAAATTCCAGATTCTTTCCTCGTTTGTTTTTCCTGTCAGGGACATAGTTGTTATCCTCCTTTGTTAAGATCCGTGAGCCTTTTTATTGATGTGCTTTTCGATCTTGTCAATGGCTTCAGATACAGGGCCGTCGCAGCCTTGTTCTGCGAGGCCCTTCAGGCAGGCCAGCAGACCGTAGACAACCAACGTCTGCTCTTCCTGAATACCCTCCGTATCCTTGTGGTGCATACTCTTGATTTCTGCAATCTCCTTTGCGTGTTCCACTTTGAGGTCGGCAATATCTTTGGCGTGTTGAGCCTTGATAGTTGCAATCTCTGTGTCCTGCTCCTTTTGGTGGTCAATCCACTTAAAGAGCTTCCATGCAAGGGTAATAAAGGCGGTTATGGCGGCAAGGATACTACCGGCCAGAATGATGGTCTGTGCATCTACGTACATCCCTTGCCCTCCTGTGACTTATTCATCGGTAAAATCTCCCTTCTGTGAAATATAAAAGCCCGCAGCACATAAGCGCTGCAGGCTTTGATCCAGATATGAAATATGCTACCACGCCGGGGCAGGCGTATTGAATACGAAAAGGCGGCTATATAGTGCGCCCATACTTTGAACGGTTTTGTAGGCGTTAAAGTTTAGAGCGTATGCCCGCCAGCTCTGCCATGAGTGGTAGACGTCGGCGTAGGTCATAATCCCTTGATCGACTTTACGCCGGAGGGATTTGAGCTTACGCCGCATTTTGGTTACGGAGCGCCGGTAGATTTTACGGACGATCCGCCCGCTGTCCAACAGGAAAAACCGCACCTTCAGGAAGGTAAAACCGTGGGACAGCTTTACAATTTGGGTCTTTTTCACATTCAAGGTTATTTCCAATTCTTCACAGAGCTTTTTAATACCCTCTAAGCACTTTTGCAGATATTCCTTGCTATGGTGGATCAGATAGCCGTCGTCCATATAACGGCCATAACCTTTTATGCGACACACCTCTTTTACGTAATGGTCAAGTTTGTTGGCAGAGGATAGAGCCAACACCTGACTGATTTGACTACCCAAGCCCAAACCAACATCACCGAAAGCATCTATGAAATGCTCAGTGATCTTAATTAGGCGTTCGTCGGAAAACTCCCTCCGAAGTGTAGCCTTTATGATCCTGTGCGAAACGCGGTCAAAGAATTTGCTAAAATCGAAAAGCAGGATATAACCCTCTGTGCCGTACTTGCGGTAGTGCTTTTGGAGGTGGCAGCACAGACGGTTGATGGTGAATGAATAGCCCTTGTTTTTCATACAAGCGCCGTTGTCATAGACGTGCGTTCTTTCCAGCATCGGCACTAAGGCGTATTCACATAAGCACCGCTGTACGATACGCTCATTGATCGTAACGCTACGGATGTGCCGTTGCTTTCCTCTTTCAAAAATATCAAATTCATAGAAGCCGCTGGATTTGTACTTACCCTTTTGCAGGGTTTCGTAGGTCTGCCACACATTAAGCGGGGCCTGTACAATGTACTTTTGTACGCTTGCTTTCCAGCCGACGTTGCGACGGGACATTTGATAGGATTTGTATAGGTGAGGGTATGAAAACACCCAGTCGTAGTTGTCGTGGGCGGCAAAATTTGCCGCCTTACGCGCAGCCCTGCGGGCCTTGCGACGCTGATAACGCGCCTCACGTCTTTCTGCGCTGGTCATACTCTCACCTCACTTTCTTGCTTGATACTCTGTACGGCTGTTGGGTGGTTACGATAGCCGCATAAGGTTACTGAGCATGAAACAGAGAATGACCACCAATCCCTGCCATGCAAGAAGCGTCCGCTCAAACCTATCAGAGCATATATTTACCCCTTTACCGGGGAGGGTCATGCACTCCTTCTCTCCACCTTGTACTGATTTCGCCCGTAGGTTACTTTGTCTGCCAAGAGAGGAGCCCGGCGCGACGCCGTAGGAATTGTTCGCATTGTTGTTGTTGACGTTGCCGCTGGTGTTGACATTTACGAAATTGTTGGAGTTACCAGAGCGCGGGGAACGCAGCCACCACACAACGAAAAAGATTTGTAGCACATAACCCATATTGATTTAGTTGTTTTCAGTATCTATGTTCTTGTACCGCTCCCGGTCAGCTTTCAAAACAGCCTTGACCATTTTAAGCTCTGTGTTAATTAAGCTGCTCCACTCACCCAGCACATTAGGGTCAAACTGGATGATCTCATGGGCAAGCTCAATCTGCGATACCAGACTTTGCAGCTCTGCGTATGCTTTGAGAAAGCAATCGCGCCGCATCTGGACTTCGTGGGAATTTAACGGGTAGATACTGTTACCCCGTTTCACCCACTCATAGATAGCCGTAGCAGAATCGGCTAAATGCGTCCCTATGTAGAAAGTGTACCGCTTCGGGACGGTGTTCACGCATTTGTGGATCGTGAACGCCTGCAACTTCCGGGCGGTTGCTAAAAATTCCATTTGAGATTCAGAACGCTTTGATTTTATGACAGACAAGGGCCTCACCTCCAATAGAATACATTATAGCACAAAATCGCCCAAAAAATTGCCTAAAACGAAAATTTCTAAAAAATTTTCGCCGCCTTACGGCGGCGTATAGGATTTCCGTATCTTACGCACACTGCCTCTCCCGTAGGACAGAGGCCCCGCACAAAGGCGGGGCCTCTTGTGCTAAATGGAAGATTATGGGATTAAATACAGAAGCCCGGCGCGACGCCGTAGGAACCGTTCGCAGTGTTGTAGTCGAAAGAGCCGCTGGTGTAGACAATTACGAAATTGTTGGTAATACCGGAATAGGGGGAGCGCAGCCACCAAGCAGTGGCTGTGCCACTGAGCTTCTTAATACGCGTGGATGCAGAATCGTTATTTTTGTAATACTGCCACGTGCTGACAACCGCAAACTCTGTTGTTCTGGAGTAGGTTCGCGTTGCAGTGATTTCACC
The DNA here is from genome assembly GCA_017436225.1 of Clostridia bacterium. Classification (GTDB taxonomy): domain Bacteria; phylum Bacillota; class Clostridia; order Oscillospirales; family Acutalibacteraceae; genus UMGS1279. Next base: position 23,355 of record JAFSDM010000026.1, read on the forward strand.
TTCTGCAGGCAAGAACAGTTGGTCAGTGGTTGTGTTGATTGTGGATGTGCTGGTACTGCCGCTGTACGCACCCTTGATCTTAACAGACGCGATAACTGCCTGAAGGTCGTCCGGGAGCTGTGCCATAATGATGGGCATAACCGTATTTCGCATATACGATCCGCTCCAACCGTTTACGTTCGTGTTGGACGAGTTCATATAATACTTTGTGGGGTACAGATTATCGAACTGCAGAACGAAGCCGGTCTTTGTGCCGTCAGAACGCTCATACATATCATCGGTACAGTTGACCAATCGCAAGTTGATAGTTGTACCGTTTTTCAGTGTGATTGCTCTTGTCGTGCCGACATAATCAGCATACAGAGCGGTAGCCGCACCGGCAAGCACTGCATACTGGATCTCAGCCCACGTTGCCGTAGTGAAGTCAGCATTAAACGAACCGTCCATAACAAAGTATTTCAGCTCAGTATCGGCGGTCAATTCAAGCTCATACGGGAACTCAATTTGAGTAGAGCCAAGGTATGCCTTGTACTCAT
>JAFSDM010000027.1 GCA_017436225.1 Clostridia bacterium
AACCGCGTTTTAAAACGGTGGATTTTTGCTCACTTTTCGTTAAAATACTCGCCAATACGGTAGTATTGGCTGCGTTTTGTGCCTCAATTGAACTAAAATCCACACTTTTTAAAATCTTTGACCTCAAAGAGAGGAGATTTTTGGGGATTTTTATTCGATTTAAGCGAAGCAAGGCTGACGCCTTGCAAGATTAAATTGGGTAAAAAGCGCCGAAATATGCCGCTTTGAGGCGGGTTCGGGTTTAACTGCTCACCCTAAATACTAAAAATTATTTTTCAAGTGATTTTAAATCCATTTCAAGCTGAGCTACGTCAAGCTGAATGAGTTTTGTAACACCGCGCTCCTGCATAGTAACACCGTAAAGCATATCGGCGGCTTCCATAGTACCGCGGCGGTGGGTAATGCAAATAAACTGTGTATCCAAATCAGAACGCTTCATATAGTTTGCAAAACGTTCAACGTTAATATCGTCAAGCGCGGTTTCTACCTCGTCAAGGAAGCAGAAGGGCGGAGCATTAACCTGCATAATTGCAAAATAGATTGAAATTGCAATAAGCGCCTTTTCGCCGCCCGACAAAACATCCAAGCTTGGAACGTTTTTACCGGGGAGCTTTGCGATGATATCAATACCGCTAGAAAGCGGGTCGGACGGGTCGGTGAGTTTAAGCTCTGCGTGACCGCCGCCAAACATTTCGGTAAAGATGCGAGTAAAGTTTGTGCCGATACGCTCAAAGCCATCAAGGAACATTGTTTTCATCTGCTCGGTTAAATCACCGATGAGTCGAATAAGCTCGGCTTTTGTATTTTCTACGTCGGCAACCTGTGCGGACTGAAATTCATAGCGTTCGCTAACTTCCTTATATTCTTCAATAGCGGCAACGTTTACGTTACCAAGCGCTTTAATTTTAGACTTGGTTTCAGCAAGTGCTTTTTTGGCTTCGGCAGGGTTAGGGGTATCAATACCCATACACTCGGCTTCGGTTCGGGTCAGCTCATATTCATCGTAAAGTCTTCTTACAATGTCATCAAGCTCCTCGGTCATAGCCTCTTTTTTAGCCTTAAGTCGCTCAAGCTCGCCGTTTACACGCTCACGCTCCATAGTTTTATCCTTTTCGCTTTGGCGAAGATTGGTAGAAGATGCCTCAATAGAGTGACGCTTTTGGGTCTGGGCATCAATCTCGCCTTGCGTTGCTTCGATTTGCTTTTTAGCATCGGCAATAGCAAGGGTTAATTTTTCAATTTCTTCGTTATAGGTATTGCTCTTTTGTGTGAGAAGTGAAAGCTCATTTTCAATTTGAAGTGACTGTTCCCCTCTTCCGCTCATATCGGCTTTAAGGTTCTCAATTGCCTTTTCGGCGGTTTCAATATCCTTTTGATTGGACGCTATGAAGAGTCTAAGCTCGGTAAGGGTGGTGCTTAAATGCTCTCTTTCATCGGCAGTTTCATCTCTACCGCCATTCATTTTATCCATTTCGGCCTTTATTTCGGCTTCAAACTTTTCTAATTTTACAATCTGCTTGGCAGCTTCGTTTGCCGATTTTTCAAGGCTTAACATACGAGTTTTTGCCTCACCGCTTTCCTTTTCAAGCTCGGTAAGACTGATTTTTGCGGCGGCAAGAAGCTGGGACACGTGGCGGATTTCGCCCTCTACGCGGATTTTATCTTCAGTAGCCGTAACGGCTTCACTGCGAATTGCGATAACCTCTGCCTCGGATTCGGCAAGAGCCTTTACTGCGGCTTCATATTTTTCCTGCTTTTCGGCAAGTTTATTTTCAAGCTCCTTGGCTTTGTTTTTAAGGTTTTCTATATCGCCTGCGCGGCTGAGAAGACCCGAATGTTTACCAAGTGAACCACCGGTTAATGAACCGCCCTGATTTACCACCTGACCGTCAAGCGATACTACCTTAAAGCGGTAGCCATACTTTTTGGCGAGTGTTGCAGCGGCATCAATATCCTCTACTATAACGGTTCTGCCAAGAAGCGAAGAAATAACTTCGCCGTATTTTGCATCATACTTGATTAAAGCATCTGCCATACCAACAAAGCCGTACTGGTCATCAAGACCTTTTTCGGTGAAATCCCTACCCTTAATAGCGGTAAGAGGCAGGAATGTGGCACGACCTTTGTTTTCAGCCTTTAAATAACGGATTGCTTTTTTTGCATCGCTGTCACTGTCTACAATAATATTTTGACCTGCGGCGCCAAGCGCAATTTCAATAGCTACGGAATATTCCTTTGGAACCTTTATAAGGTCCATAACGGGACCATGAATACCACTGAGCCTGCCCTTTTCGGCTTCAGCAATACAAGCCTTGACCGAAAGCTGATAGCCTTCCATATTTTTTTGAAGGTCTTCCAAAATACCTGCTCGGCGGCGTTTTTCGGCAATATCTAAATTTAAATCGTCGATTTCTTCCTTTTGCTCATCTACCGCTTTTTTACGGCTTTCTAAACGGATTTCATAGCCCTTAATAGTATTATCGGTAGAAATAATAATATCATTTGCTCTGTCTAAATCCTTTTTAAGCTCTGACATTTCCTTTTCAAGCTCTTCAATTTCGCTTTTTCTTTCTGCAACCGATTGGGTAATAACACCCTCACGAGCGGCAATTTCGGTTATGGAAGAACGGCAGGTTACTTCGCTAACCTTAAAATCGGAAAGCTTAAGAGAGATTTCATTAAGCTCTAAGGCCTTGCTCTCAAGACTACGGGAAATGTTTTCACTGTTTTGAATAAGAGATGAAAGCTTTTCACTTATTTCAGCAGCTTTTTTCTCAATTTCGGCGCCCTTTTGCTTCAAAGCTTCAATCTCGGCTTCTTTATTTTTTGCTTCGTTTACGGCATCCTCATCCGACCTTAAAAGCACAGATTGCTCGCTTTTTAAACGGGCTATATTTTCATTATTATGCTCGATATTTGCTTTAGCAACATTTATGTAACCCTCGGTACGGGCAATTTGCTCTTCTAACGATGCTGTGGTGGCTCTAAGCTCATCCACCGCCATAGAAATAGCAACAAGCTCGGCTGAGTTTTTCTCCATAGTAGCATCAAAATCGGTGAGCTGAGCTTCAATCTGGCGGTACTGCTCGGTAGCGATGGCAATTTTGCTCTCCTGCTTTCTGAAGGCTTCTTTAGATGCTTCTAACATATAAAGCCAAAGACCGATTTCAAGCTGCTTTTTCTCCTCAGCCAAAACCAAAAATCTTTCTGCCTTTTCAGACTGCTCCTTAAGGGGACCAACGCGGGATTTAAGCTCATCTAAAATATCGTGCAAACGAAGAAGATTTTCATCGGCAGCGGCGAGCTTACGCTCGGCATCAATTTTTCGATAACGGTAACGGGAAATACCCGAAGCCTCCTCAAAAATATCACGGCGTTCGTTTGACTTAGTGCTTACAATATTATCAATCTTACCCTGTCCAATCATAGAATAACCGTCTCTTCCAAGACCGGTATCCATAAACAGCTCGTGAACGTCGCGAAGGCGCACCGAAACGCCGTTTATTGCATACTCACTTTCGTGTGAGCGATAATAACGGCGTGTAACTGAAACCTTGTCCTCATTAAAATTAAGACCTCGGTCAGAATTATCAAAATGAATTGTTACCTCACAGTACCCGTGAGGCTTTCTTTTGGCGGTACCGCTGAAAATAACGTCTTCCATACTGGTACCGCGAAGGCTTTTGGTAGATTGCTCACCCAAAACCCAACGCACCGCATCGGATACGTTACTTTTACCGCTTCCGTTAGGTCCAACAACTGCGGTAAGACCACGACCGAATTTAAGGGTTGTTTTATCGGCAAAGGATTTAAAGCCGACAATATCAATTGATTCTATTCGCACGTGAATGCTCCTTTAAAAATCTTTTATCTTAAGCTTATATTATACTATAGTTTATCTTAAAAATCAAATGGAAATTGGGGTTAAACGATTTTTATTCCGTTAACTGCAAAATTTTCTGCTTCTATTACCTTTGGGATGTAGCCCATATTTTGAAGGGCAATGACATTACTTTTCTTTTGACCTATCATCATAGAGGTTTTTCCCTTTGGCACAGCTATTTCAATACTCCCCTTTGGGATATTGTCCTCGCGTATTTTAGTAAGAACTTTTTTGAACATAACCCTGCTTTTTGCAAGCTCGCCAAAGGCGGGATGCCAAGGACCCGTAACAAAGCCATCTGCCTCAACGGTGTGCAGTCCAACACGAATAACCCTGACCGCCGATTTTTCAAAAAGCATTAAAAGCTCTGCCGTGAGCTCCACCGCCTGTTCAAGCGTTTGCGGTTTATATAAGCCCTTTTCATAAAGAGAATAAAGATAAGTGCCCTTTAAAAGCAAAGTTGGGTAAATTCTTACCGTATCGGCGCCAAGGGATATAATTTTTTTGGCGGTTTGGACTGCTTTTTCATCGGTGTCACCCAAAAGCCCTGTCATCATTTGAAGCCCGAGCGAAAAACCATACCGTTTAATAAGCTCGGCGGCGGTTTTTACCTGATTTTCGGTATGACCACGGTGATTTAGCCTTAAAACCTCATCATCTAGACTTTGGCAACCAAGCTCAATTGCCGTTACACCCTTTGACTTTAAAATATCTAAAATTTCGGGGGTTATGGCATCGGGACGGGTGGAAATTCTAATGCCCGAAACAACGCCGCTTTTTACAAACTCATATCCCGCATCTAAAAGCTCGCACATATAATATCTATCTATTGCGGTAAAGCTACCGCCAAAAAAGGCAAGCTCGGTATCTTTTGGATTATAATTCGGGTGTGAAAGAGCCGTTCTAACGGCATCTGCAACATCCCCTTTAGTAGGCGCTTTGCTTTCGCCCGTAATGGTTTTTTGATTACAAAAGCTACACTGATTAGGGCAGCCTATGTGTGGCACAAAAACCGAGATGTTACCGTGACTCATAGCTCAATTCCCATAAGCTCCAATGCTTTTTTAGCCGCCGCTTGTTCGGCGTTTTTTTTACTGTGACCACTGCCCTCGCCGATTACATTAGAATTTAAATGCACCTCAACAGTAAAGCATTTATCGTGGTCGGGACCTGTTTCACCCGTTAAAACATATGTAAGCTTTTCTTCGGGATTGCGCTGAATAATCTCTTGAAGCTCGGTTTTATAATCCTTAAAGTTTTCGTTTTCTAAATGAGAAAGCTCTTTTTTTATAAAACGCAAAATATGTTTTTTAGCCGGCTCCATACCGCCATCTAAATAAATTGCGGCTAAAATAGCCTCAAACGCATCTGCCAGAATAGATGGTCTTTCGGCGCCGCCATTTGCCCTTTCGCCCTTGCCTAAAAGAATATAGTCGCCAACAGATAACTGTTTTGAAAAGGTGCAAAGAGCCTTTTCGCAAACCAATGAGGCACGAAGTCTTGTAAGCTGACCCTCGGGAAGATTTGGAAAATTTTTATAAATGTACTCGGAAACAATTATAGAAAGCACCGAATCACCTAAAAATTCTAATCTTTCGTTAGAGGTTAGTCCACCCTTTTTTTCATTAGTATAGGAGGAATGTGCAAGCGCATTTTTAAGTAATTCTTTATTTTTAAAGGTATATTTTAAATTTTGTTCTAAACGTTCCATAAAATTTACATCCTTAAAAAGCAAATTATCTTAATTTTACTCTGCAAGACTACCTGAGATTTTTTCTATAACGCCGTTACCTGCAAAGGCGGCAGCCTTACCGATAGCGTTTTTGATAGCCTTGCCGTTTGATGAACCGTGAGCCTTAAAAACAGGCTTACGAGTACCTAAAAGGGGTGCTCCGCCAACCTCGGTATAATCGGATTTTGCCTTAATTTCATAAAGACCCTTTTTAATCAGCAGGGCGCCGATTTTATTTTTAAGACTGCTGTAAAGCACATTTTTAATCATTGAGAACATTGTAAGGCTGACACCCTCAATAAGCTTGAGCGCAATGTTGCCTGTAAAACCGTCGGCAACCACAACGTCGGTTTCGCCTTTAGGAATTTCGCGCGATTCCACATTGCCCACAAAGTTAATAGGCGCATCCTTTAAAAGGGCGTAGCTTTCTTTATAAAGCTCGCTTCCTTTAGTGTCTTCAGTGCCGATATTAAGCAAACCAACGGTTGGGTTTTTGATACCCGCTACCTTTTCCATATAAACAGAGCCCATAATGCCAAACTGATAAAGCATTTCGGGGCGGCAATCGGCATTTGCGCCTATATCAAGCATTAAATAATGACCCTTTTTGCCTGGAATAAAGGAAGCAAGGGCAACCCTTTTAACACCCTTAATTCTTTTAACTATAAGCGAGCCGCCAACAACCAAGGCACCTGTACTGCCTGCCGAAACAAAGGCATCGCCAAGCCCGTCCGAAAGGGCTTTAAGACCAACCGCCATAGAGGTATTCTTTTTAGACTTTACAATTTCGGTTGGGTCATCATACATATCCATAACTTCATCTGCCTGTAAAATTTCCATTCCCTCTAAGGAAATAGAATTTTCTGCGGCACATTTTTTAATTTTTTCTTCATCGCCCGTAAGAAGAATATCTACCGAATATTCCTTTTTAGCTTCTACCGCGCCCTCTAAAACAGATAATGGCGCGTTATCTCCGCCAAATGCATCTAAAATAATTTTCATAGCTTTTTATCCTTTACTGATTATTAAATTCTGCAAGTTGTTTTTCAAAATCGGCTAAACCTCTTTGTGATAATCGCAAATAACGCTCCTTTTTGTCACGTATACGGGTCTCAAGAGGTGGTAAAATGCCAAAATTTGCTCCCATTGGTTGAAATTTTTTAGCGTTTTCGGGGTCGGTTATATAACCTAAAATTCCGCCAATCATAGTGGTTTTTGGAAGCACTAAAGGCTCCTTTTCACTGATATAAGCAAGGGCATTTATAGCCGCTAAAATTCCCGATGCCGCAGATTCCATATATCCCTCAACACCCGAAAGCTGACCCGCAAAAAACACATTGGGATTTCTTTTAAGAGAAAGATTTATATTTAAAAGCTCGGGAGAATTTATAAAACTGTTGCGGTGCATAACTCCGTACCTCATAAATTCGGCGTTTTTAAGGGCAGGAATCATAGAAAACACCCTTTTTTGCTCACCGAATTTAAGGTTTGTTTGAAAACCTACAAGGTTATACATACTGCCCTCGCAGTTTTCCTTTCTAAGCTGTAAAACCGCCCAAGGTCTTCTTCCTGTGTTGGGGTCGGTAAGACCTACAGGCTTCATAGGACCAAAGCGGATAGCGTCGGTGCCTCGGGAAGCCAAGATTTCAATGGGCATACAGCCCTCATAAACGGTTAAATCGCTTTCAAAATCCTTAAGCGGAGCACGCTCGGCAGAAACCAGTTCACGGTGAAAATTCTCGTATTCTTCTTTATTAAGTGGGCAGTTTATATAATCATCACCCTCGCCCTTATCGTAACGGCTTTGGTAAAATGCCGAGGTCATATCAATACTATCCCCCGAAATTATAGGCGCGGCGGCATCAAAAAAGCTTAAATATTCGCTGCCAACCGTTTTTTTAATATCCTCTGCCAATGCGCAATCGGTAAGGGGCCCTGTTGCAACTATTGTAACGCCGTTTTCGGGGATTTTTTGGGCACATTCATAAACGATTTTTATGTTCGGATGATTTTTAATCTGCTCGGTAATATACTGTGAAAACTGATTACGCTCAACCGCTAAGGCACCGCCTGCGGGGACTGCAGATTTATCTGCCGATTTAAGACAAATTGAACCGAGTCTTCGCATTTCTTCCTTTAAAAGCCCTGCCGCCGACTCAATTCTGGCGGCTTTAAGGGAGTTTGAGCAAACAAGCTCTGCAAATAAATCAGACTTGTGCGCGGGAGATTTTTTATTAGGCTTCATTTCATAAAGGGTAACCTTTACGCCCTTTTGGGCAAGATAATAAGCCGCTTCGCACCCCGCAAGACCCGCACCTATTACGGTTATACTTTTATTCATCTTTTTTACCCTTTGAGGCAGACTTTTTAGCGGTAGATTTTTTTCCTGCCGCTTTTTTTACAGGGGCTTTTTTCTTCGCCGCCGCCTTTTCTCTGCCCTCTATTCTTGTTTGACATTCACTGTTTATACAGTAGGTTCTGCCGCGAGTACCCTTTAGCATAAAACTGCCGCAAACCTCACAAACCTCACCCGTAGGAACACCGGGGGCTGCAAAATCACACTCGGGATAGCTTGAACAGGCGTAGAAAGTTTTACCCTTTTTGGAACGCTTCTTAACAAGCTTTGAACCACATTTTGGGCAAGGCTCTTTAACCTCATCCTCGGGAAGCGGCTTTGCGTTTTTACATTCAGGGAAGCCGGGACAAGCAAGGAATTTACCAAATCTGCCGCTTTTGATGACCATTTTTTTACCGCAAAGCTCACAAATTTCTTCGGTTTCCACTTCGGGAATTTTAAATTTTTGACCTTCCAGAGTGGTTTCGGCAGTATTAAGACTTTCTTCAAAATCGTTATAAAAATCTTCTAAAATGGACTGCCATTTAAAATCACCGTGCTCAATTTTATCTAAAGATTCTTCCATACCTGCGGTAAATTTAACATCAACGATTTTTTCAAAATGTTCTTTAAGCAAATCGGTAACAACTGTACCAAGCGCGGTTGGCTTAAAGGACTTTTGTACTCGTTCAATATATTCCTTTGAAAGAATATTGCTTACAATTGGAGCGTAGGTAGACGGTCTGCCTATGCCGTTTTCTTCCAAAGCCTTAATAAGAGTAGGCTCATTATAACGGGCGGGCGGTTGGGTGAAATGTTGCTTTGGTTCAAGCGCTTTGTTTTGCACGCTGTCACCGCTTTTAAGGGCGGGAAGCTTAACGCTTTTCTCTTCATCGTTTGTATCCTTACCCTCTTGATAAAGAACGGTAAAGCCATCAAAATACATTGTGGTTTCGGTTGCCTTGAACATATAGCCGTTTGCAAGAATATCTACCGAAACAACATCGTTTATGCCGTCTGCCATAAGGCTTGCTACAAATCGGCTCCAAATAAGGGAGTAGAGCTTAAACTGTTCATCGGTAAGAAATGGCCTTACTCTAACGGGAGTAAGCTCAACATCGGTGGGTCTGATAGCTTCGTGAGCATCCTGCGCCGAAGCCTTACTTTTGAAATATCTTGCCTTTTCGGGAAGATATTTTTCGCCGTATTCACGTTTTACAAAGGCGTTTACATTGGCTCTTGCCTCTTCGGAAATGCGAAGAGAATCGGTACGCATATATGTGATAAGACCGGTGGGATTACCCTCAACCGACACACCTTCATAAAGCTGTTGGGCAACCTTCATAGTGCGCTGACCTGTGTAGCCAAGCTTTCGGGAAGCCTCTTGTTGCAATGTGGAGGTTATAAATGGCGGTGCGGGCTGAACCTTACGCTTGGATTTTTTAACCTCGCTTACGGTATAAACCGCTCCGTTTAAATCGGCAAGAATTTTATTAACCTGCTCTTCGTTTGCAATGGTGATTTTTTTACCCAAAGCATCGCCGTGGAAGTGTGCGCTAAAGGGGATATTTTCCTTTACAAACTCGGCATCGATTGTCCAATATTCTTCGGGAATAAAGGCGTTTATCTCACGTTCTCTATCCACAATTAGGCGGAGGGCTACCGACTGCACACGACCTGCTGAAAGCCCCCTTTTAACCTTTTTCCAAAGGAATGGGCTTAATTTATAACCAACAATTCTATCCAGTACACGGCGCGCCTGTTGAGCATCTACCAAATCCAAATTGATTTTTTGGGGGTTGCGCATACCGTTTTTAACACCTGTTTTAGTGATTTCATTAAAGCTCACTCTGTTTTCGGCATTCATATCCAGCTTTAAAATCTGAGCAAGATGCCAAGAAATTGCCTCGCCCTCACGGTCGGGGTCGGTTGCGAGATAAACAAAATCACTTTTATCGGCGGCGGCACGAAGCTCCTTAATAAGCTCACGCTTATCTGACATATTCACATACTGAGGCTTAAAATCGTTTTCAACATCAACGCCCAAGGTTGATTTTGGCAAATCACGGATATGACCCTTAGATGCCATAACGGTATAGCCTGAGCCAAGATATTTTTTTATGCTTTTAATTTTTGAGGGAGACTCAACAATAACAAGCTTTGACATTATATCATTCCATTCTTAATGTTCTAAAGTCTATTTAATTTCTAAAGTCTATTTAATTCTTTCATAGCGACCAACAGGCACCGCTTTAACATATCCAAACAGCTCCAGCTCGGTTACGGCGGTGATAAAAGCTCCATTTTCAAGACCGCTTCTTTCTAAAAGAATATCAGAAAATTCTGTGTTTTGTGTAAATGATAAGTAAATTTTTTTAGCGTTTTCTGAACAAGGAATGGCGGAAGCGTCGGTAAAGGGTAATCCCTCACTCGTATTTACCGCATTTTTTGAATTGCTTAAAAGCTTTTCTTTTTCTTTGTTCTCGATGCTTTTTGGGGAGTCATTTTTCTTTATATCTATTTTAGGATTATTATAGCCAAAAGTCCTTTGCGACATTCTTCTTGCTTCTTCATAATACCCTCTTTTAATTTCGGGGGTAAGGCTTATATCCGTTTTAAGTTTATCCGGAAAACGACCCAGATATACCTCTGTAATATCCTCAACCTTTAAAAGAGGGGTCGCACCGTCACGAAGCAAATCATTCGTTCCTCCATACTGTGGTGCGTTAATATTTCCGGGCAGAGCAAATATTTCTTTGCCCTGCTCCATTGCATATGTAGCCGTAATCAAAGCACCGCTTTTTCGCCCTGCCTCAATTACCGCCACACCGCAAGACAGCGCAGATATTATTCTGTTGCGAATTGGAAAGGTGTAACGAGTTGCGGGAGTTTTAGGTTCAAATTCGGATAAAAGAGTGCCGTGAAGCTCTGCCTTTTTTCTAAGCGATTCTTGAACCATTAGGTATTTAGAGTCTAATCCGCAGCCTAAAACCATTACGGTATTACCGCCCGCATTCATGGCGCCTGCGTGAGCCATACTATCTACCCCTACTGCGCCGCCGCTTATTATGGTAAAGCCTGCAAGAGCAAGCTTTGCGCCCAGTGAATATGCCGCTTTCTGACCAAATTCGGTGGACTTTCTGGCACCTACAATTCCAATAGAAGGGGCAGAGTCATCAAGCCTTTTTCCGCGCGCATAAAGTGCAATAGGCGGGTTTTCTATATATCTTAACTTTTCGGGGTATTCATTATCCTCGGGAGTGATAATTCGAATGCCGTTGAACTTGCAGTATTTTATTACCGAATAAATACGCTCTGAGGAAACATTATTTATTCTTGCAAGCTCGTTTGGGGTTAATATTCTGCTTTCTATCCACTGCTTTAGGGTCAATGAATTTACTCGCTCAATATCCTCAAACCTATCCATAACCTCATTAAGCTTGGGGCTTCCGACACCTAAAATATCGGCAAGCTTTATATAGCCAAATTCTTTTGTAAAGGGAATATTACTCATCTGCACATCTCCCACATAACAATAGCTGCGGCAACGCCCGCATTAAGCGATTCGGCTCTGCCCGCCATTGGTATTGTTACAAGTCGGTCACAAACCGCCCTTGCTTTTTCGGTCATACCCGAAGCCTCATTACCGATTATGGCAATTTCATTTTCCCCAAAATTAACGGTACTTATAGGGGTTGCGGTAGAGTCAACAACCGTACCGCTTACCGTGAAGCCGTTAGCCTTATATTCGTTAATGGTTTTTAAAAAATCTTTTGTAACAATTACGGGAAGGCGTAAAAGCGCCCCCATAGATGCGCGAAGAGATTTAGGTGAATAGGGGTCTGCCGACTCACCCGAAAGTATTATTCCCGAAAAACCCAAAGCCTCTGCCGTGCGCGAAGCGGCGCCCAAATTTGATGGGTCCTGCACACGCTCAAAGGCAATAAATCTACCGCTTAAAGGAGCCTTCACCTCACCTTTAAAGCGTGCGGTAAGAAGTATTCCCTGCGGGGACTGAGTATCAGACATTTTGGCAAAAACGGTGTCACTTACCTCTTCAAAAAAAGCAGAAATTTTGCATAATTTTTGGGTAAGCTCAGAGTCGTTTTTAAACACCGAAGCGGTATAAAAAACCTCTAAAACCTCAACATCCTCCCTGAGCGCTTCGGCGCAAAGGCGGGTACCCTCTAAAAGAAAAACGCCCTCTTCCCTACGTTTTTTTGCCGATGAAATAAGCGCCGCAATTCTTTTAATTTTAGGATTATCTTTTGAAGTTATCATACCGTTTTCACCCCTTTTTTCAGCATTTATAAAAAACAAAACCGCCCGAGAAGGATATTATCCCGGGCGATAAAACTTTATTTGTCGAGAGCTTTCTGAGCAGTTTTTACAAGTGTAGCAAAGCCATTTGCATCATTAACTGCTAAATCAGCAAGCATTTTGCGGTTCATTTCTACGCCAGCTTTTTTAAGACCGTTCATAAATGTAGAATAGTTCATACCGTTCATTTTTGCAGCTGCAGAAATACGGGTAATCCATAAACGACGGAAATCACGCTTTTTAAGTCTACGACCAATATAGGCATAGTTGCCCGATTTCATAACAGCCTCTTTAGCTGTTTTGAATAATCTGTGCTTTGCGCCAAAATAGCCCTTAGCAAGCTTTAAAACCTTTTTTCTTCTTTTGCGCGTCATCATTGCGCCTTTAATACGAGCCATGTTAAGTTACCTCCGTTGTTACTTCTTATTTATAAGGAATCATTTTCTTGACCGCTGCAACATTGGTAACGTTGGCAACTACGGTCTTACGTAAATTTCTCTTACGTTTGGTTGTTTTCTTGTTAAGAATGTGTGATTTGAAAGCGTGTGCGCGTTTTACCTTGCCGGTTTTTGTAAGCTTAAAACGTTTTTTTGCGCCACTGTGAGTTTTGATCTTAGGCATTTTAAAGTCCTCCTTAAAAACTTTTACTAAATTACTTTGTTGGCTTTGGTGCTAAGAACATCAGCATATTTCTGCCTTCCATCTTAGCGGGCTTTTCCACAACGGAAACTTCAGCGCAGTAAGCGGCGAAGCGTTCCATATTTTCAATACCGATTTCAGGGTGACCCAGCTCTCTACCGCGGAAACGGATAGAAACCTTAACCTTGTGACCGTCCTTCAAAAATCTCTTTGCGTGATTACCTTTTGTTTCAAAATCGTGTGTATCGGTTGCAAGACCTAAACGAATTTCCTTCACTTCTACAACCTTTTGATTTTTGCGGGATTCTTTTTCACGCTTTGCTTGGTCAAAACGGTACTTGCCGTAATCCATAATCTTGCAAACTACGGGGTCGGTATTTGGTGACATACATACCAAATCCAAATCCTTGCTGTAAGCAGCTTCGATTGCCTTGGCTGTTTCCATAATACCAAGCTGTGAACCGTCGGTATCAATTACGCGGACTTCCTTTGCTTCAATGTCCTCATTGATGGTTAACTCTTTAACGCTGATAATAAGCACCTCCAAAAAACTGAAAGCACGGACAGCCAAAATAACCGTCCGTGCGTAAATACATAATAAGCCAATTGCCCCACAAAAAGCGGGATTTTAAGCCTTATTAACCCCTTTAGTAAGCCTTGGGGGTGAGAACGGTTCGGTCTGTTCTGCTTTATTGTCCAAATTATAATACCACACTGCCACCCGTTTGTCAAGAAAAATTTTTATTTTTTTAAAAGTTTAAATATTTTTTAAATACCCAAAATAACATCTTGTAAACTAATACTAATTGTGGTATGATAATATAGTATAATTAGATACTAAAGGGGGCGGATTTTTTGTCAGATAACAGACCCATAGGCGTTTTTGACTCAGGTCTTGGCGGTCTTACCGTTGTACGGGCGCTTAAGCAATATTTACCGAATGAGGATATTGTTTATTTTGGCGATACAGGTCGCGTACCTTACGGCACGAGAAGTAATGATATTGTTAAAAAATACGCCCGTGAGGACGAGGCTTTTTTGCTTAGTCAAAATGTTAAAATGATTATTGCCGCTTGCGGCACCGTTTCTTCTGTAGCTTATATGACTGCCGATGAGCTTCCCGTTCCTTTTTTTGAGGTTGTCACCCCCGCCGCAAAGGCTGCGGCTAAGGCTACTAAAAAGGGCAGAGTCGGTGTTTTAGGTACCCCCGTTACCGTAAAAAGCCGCTCGCACGCAAGGGCTATTCTTAATCTTTTGCCCGATGCGGTTATTGTAGCAAATTCTTGCCCGCTTTTTGTTCCGTTGGTTGAAGAGGGTTGGATTTCTGCCGATGATAACGTTACTTTTGAGGTTGCAAAAAGGTATCTTGAGCCGATTAAGCAGGGTGATGTAGACACCCTTATTTTAGGCTGTACCCACTACCCCGCCCTTAAGGGCACCATAGCAAGGGTTATGGGCGATGGCGTTACCCTTATTGACCCTAGCGTTGCCACGGCAACATCTGTTAAAGAGTATCTTAAAAACAATAATATGCTTAACGAAAATGGCGGTAAATACAAGTATTTTGTGAGTGACAGACCTGATTCTTTCTCCAAAACTGCCAAAATTCTAATGGGCGAAAGCCTTGAGCTTGATGTTAGTCAGGTAGATATTTTTGATTATATACAGGGAAAATAAAAATGAAAGATGTATTAGTTAAGGTTAAAACCGTTCAAAGCGATGAGAACCGTGAGAATGACACCATTGAGCTTACTGCTGAGGGCAAATTCGCATCTAAAGACGGCGCTTATCTCATAAAATATTCCGATGCTTTTATATCGGGCACAAATGACCCTATTTTCACCACAATTAAGGTTGCATCTGACGGCAGTGTTTCGGTAACCAGAAGCGGAAGCTACCAAAGCCGCTTTGTTATTGAAAAAGAGAAGCGCTGCAACTGTCTTTATCAAACCCCATACGGTACAATGACTATGGGTTTTTACGGTGAAAAAATAGAAAATAAATTAAACCCAAACGGCGGTGAGCTTTCGCTATGGTACACGGTAGATGTAAACGGCTCAGAGCTTAACCGAAATCAAATGACAATAACTGTTAAGGAAGTGTAACTAAGGTGTCACAAATTGTTAACGAAGTAAAAAAAGAAATTAAGGAAGCTATTTTATCTGCGGCAGGCAGATGTGTAGAAAAGGGAGAATTCCCTGCCGAGCCATTGCCCGATTTTAACATAGAAATCCCCGGTGACCGCACCCACGGCGACTATGCCGTAAACGCCGCTATGGTATGGGCAAGAGCGCTTAAAAAGGCTCCACGTATGATTGCCGAACAATTAGTGGCTGAAATTACTCCAGGCGGCTACATTAGCCGTATTGAAATTGCGGGTCCCGGATTTATGAACATTTATCTTTCCGACCGTTTTTACAGTGACATTGTTTTAGATGTTTTAAATCAAAAAGAAAATTACGGCAGAAGCGACTGGGGCAAGGGCAAAAGTGTGCTTGTTGAATTTGTTTCGGCTAATCCTACCGGTCCTATGCACATTGGTAACGCCCGTGGCGGCGCACTTGGCGATTCTATTGCCGCCGCTTACGATTGGGCAGGCTATGATGTTAAGCGTGAGTTTTATGTAAACGATGCGGGTAATCAGATAAACAAGTTTAAAATCTCGCTTGAAGCTCGTTATTTACAGCTTTTTGACAGCAGTGTAGAAATCCCTGAGGACGCATATTTAGGTGATGATATTACCGCTCACGCCAAGGCTTTTGCCGAAATTCACGGTGACAAATTCGTTACCGCTTCTGAAGCTGAGCGTCGCGATGCTCTTTGTGATTTTGCGCTTCCCAAGAACATTCAAAAACTTAAAGATGACCTTTTAAAATACCGCATTACCTACGACCGTTGGTATTTAGAAAGTGATCTTCATAGCAGCGGTGCCGTTACCGAAATAATTGAAAAGCTTAAAAAATCGGGCTACACCTACGAGCAAGAGGGCGCACTTTGGCTTAAATCCACCGAATTTGGTGATGAGAAAGACCGCGTTTTAATGCGTGCTAACGGTGTGCCCACCTATTTAGTGCCCGACATTGCTTATCATTATGACAAGCTTGTTACCCGTAATTTTGACAAGGCTATTGACATTTTAGGTGCTGACCATCACGGCTACATTGCTCGTATGATGGCGGCTTTAACGGCGCTTGGTGTAGATGCTAACCGCTTAAAAATAGTTATCATGCAGATGGTACGTCTTGTTAAAAACGGAGAGACCTATAAGCTTTCCAAACGTTCGGGTAAGGCTGTCACCTTGGAAACTCTTTTAGATGAGGTTCCGATTGATGCCGCAAGATACGTATTTAACTCTAAAGAGCCTAACACTCACCTTGAGTTTGACCTTGATTTAGCGGTTGAGCAATCCAGCCAAAATCCCGTTTACTACGTTCAATACGCACACGCCAGAATTTGCAGTATTTTACGTAATCTTGAAGCTGATGGCATTTCACCAAAAGAGCTTACAGCTAGCGATTTAGACTGCCTTTCGGCATCGGAGGAAAGAGAAGTTATTCGCCATCTTTCTGCTTTACCACAGACAATCGTTAACGCTGCAGAAGGCTACGACCCTGCGCTTATCACCCGCTATGCCTTTGATTTGGCTACTCTCTTCCACCGTTTTTACAACGCTTGCAGAGTTAAGGGTGAAGAAGAAGGAATTATGCAGGCAAGACTAAACCTTTGCGTAGCTGTTAAAACCGTTATTGCAAACGTATTAAAGCTTCTTAAAATTGACGCCCCCACCGAAATGTGAAACGTGTGACGTTTCATCCAATTACGGGATGGTTTTCACTATCGCTGAAATCCCGTTCCGCGTCCGAAAAGATTGCAATTTTAAGGCAGATTTTACAGTCCTAGACCGTTTTTATACGGGATGGTTTTAATCAAATACCTAAATCTCACTCCGCGTCCACATCATTTTTGGTTTTAAGGTGAAAATGATGCCTACATAAATGAAAAGATCAAATCAGAACGCAAATAATAATAAAATCCGTTCCTTTTTAGGAGCGGATTTTGTGTTTATAAGAATATTTTTAATGTTACTCTTGCGATAAAATTTCTTCTATTTTCTCCCTTGTTGCAAGACCTGATAACGCGGCGGTGGCGGCACCTGCGGCGGCACCGAGTTTTAGCGCATAATCAAACCCATTTTCCACTCCCGCCAAGAAGCCTGCGAGCATAGAGTCGCCTGCGCCAACGGTATTCACTGCCTTCACCTTAAAGGCGGATTGTTTATAAATTTTTCCATCGGTATCTAACAAAATTGCACCATCTGCGCCCAGTGACACAAGCACATTTTCGGCGCCCATATTTTTTAAATCAGTTGCGGCTAAAATTATATCCTTTTCGGTTTTTAGCTCCATTTTTGCCACTTCTTCAAGCTCTTGCTTATTGGGTTTAATTAAAAAGGGGTGATACTCAAGTACATTTAAAAGTAGCTCTCCCGTTGCGTCCACCACCAAGCGAACACCCTTTTTTTGAATAAGCTTTGCTATATGCTCATAAATATCACTAGGAAGTGATGTGGGTATACTTCCCGCAAGCACTAAGGTATCGCCCGATTTTAAGCTCTCTAATTTTTCAAAAAGGCGGTTTAGTTCATCCTTTTCAATATGCGGTCCTACGGCGTTAATTTCGGTTTCTTCGGCACCCTTTAGCTTTACATTAATTCGTGTGTTCCCCTTTTTAATGCGGATAAAATCGGCTTTTACGCCCATTTCTGCAACTGCTTTTTCAAGCGCATCGCCCGTAAAGCCCGCTATAAAGCCTAACGCGGTGGTGTTTTCACCAAGCACGCTTAAAACTGCCGATACATTTATCCCCTTGCCACCAAAAAATATTTCTTCACTGCGGCTTCTATTGGTTTTGCCGAATTCAATTTCTCCCACCTGCATTACATAGTCGATTGCAGGATTAAAGGTTACAGTAAAAATCATACCGCTATCCCCCTTTTTACTAATAATAGCACAAAATCCATTATATTGCAAAGGGAAAAGCGGTATTATATTTTAATTTATAATTAATTTATAGCTCGTCAACAAGTCTGCAAGCGGCAAGGGCGGCAACTGCGCCGTCACCCGTTGCTGTTGTAACTTGACGGATTTTTTTGGTACGGCAATCGCCCGCAACGAAGATGCCTTTTTTAGCACCCTGTGGCACACACTCTTCGCCCGAGATAATATAGCCCCAGTCATCCAGGTCTAAAACATCCTTAAACGGCTCGTTTTCGGGTTTTTGACCGATGGCAACGAAAATGCCTTCAACATCTAAAGTTTCACTATTTCCTTCATTATCGGCTATGACAATACCCGTCATAGAGCCTTCGCCAAGAAGTTCTTTAACCACCTTACCCAAAATTACGGTGATATTATCCTTTTGCTCAATATCCCTTTGTAGTCTTTCTTCGCCTGTTAAAAAGTCAAGATTTTGAACGATATAAACGTGGGTACAGCCTTCGCTAAGTGCGATTGCTTCTTGAAGCGCCGTATTTCCGCCGCCGATAACAGCAACGGTTTTGCCCCTGTAAAAAGCGCCATCACAAACTGCGCAATAAGAAACGCCTTCGCCAATAAGCTCGTTTTCCTTAGGCAGACCTAACTGGCGGTGCTTGGAGCCTGCGGCAATAATAACCGCCTTTGCTTTATAGTCACTTGACTCGCCGTGAACGGTGAAATCACCCGCTACACCCTCAATACCTGTTACAGTATCAAGCTCTATTTCAGCTCCTTGGTCGCTAACCTGCTCTATAAGCTTTTCAGCAAACTCGTTACCGCTCATAACGCTAAAGCCGGGGTAGTTTTCTACCCTTGGTGAATAGGTAATCTGACCGCCGAAGGTTTCCTTTTCAATTACCAGCACCGATTTATCTGCTCTTAAAGCATAAAGGGCGGCAGTAAGACCTGCGGGACCCGCACCAACTACAATAATATCATACATATTATATTCTCCTATATTTATAGAGTACAAAGCGGTTGCCTTGTTTTAAGACAACCGCTTATTAACATTTAAAGTTTATTTTACAGACTGAACCTGCTCGGTAAATGCCTTAATATTTGAAAGATTTACAATTTTTTCACCGTTTACAACGAGCGTTGGTGCCTGATGAATTCCGTACTGTTCTGCAAGTGCGGGATTTTGGTCGGCATAAACCTTTTCAAATGCGATACCTGCTTTATCTAAGAATTTTTCTGCCATTTTGCAGTTGGGGCAGGTTGCGGTTGCGAAAAGCATAACCTTATCTTCAGCGGCGGCGGGTGCTGCTACTGCTTCAGCGGGAGTGTTCTTTTTAGAAACTAACTCTTTACCGAATTTAGCGGGAGTATAAACAACTCTGTGCTTATATTCCTGAGATTTACCGTCGTTCCAGTTTTGAACGGGGCGATAATAGCCCGTAATACGGCTATAAACCTCGGTTTTCTCGCCACACTCGGGACAGGTGTAAACCTCGCCTTGAATGTAACCATGGCTCTTACATACTGAGTATGTAGGAGAAAGGGTATAATAAGGAAGCTTATAGTTTTCTGCAATCTTACGAATAAGATTTGCAGCAGCCTTCCAATCGGGGAGCTTTTCACCAAGGAATGCGTGGAAAACGGTACCCGAAGTGTAAAGAGTCTGAAGCTCGTCTTGAATATCCAATGCTGCAAAAATATCATCGGTATAACCAACGGGAAGATGTGAAGAGTTGGTGTAGTAGGGAGATTCGCCCTTGGTTACGTCAGCAGCGGTGATTATATCAGGATAGTGCTTAAGGTCGTGCTTTGCAAGGCGGTAACTGGTAGACTCTGCAGGAGTTGCTTCCAAGTTGTAAAGATCGCCGTACTCTTCCTGATAGTCGGAAAGGCGCTCACGCATATGGTTAAGAACCTCTTTAGAGAATTCCTGAGTGGCTTCGCTAGTCATATCTGCCTTAAGCCATTTAGCGTTAAGACCAACCTCGTTCATACCAACAAGGCCGATGGTAGAGAAGTGATTATCAAAGCTACCGAGATAACGCTTTGTGTAGGGATAAAGTCCCTCTTCCAAAAGATTGGTGATAACCTTTCTCTTGATTTTAAGTGAACGAGCAGAAATATCCATCATATGGTCAAGTCTTTGATAGAACTCTTCGGGAGTGTTTGAAAGGTAAGCAATTCTAGGCATATTAATGGTAACAACACCAACAGAACCGGTGCTTTCACCGCTACCAAAGAAACCGCCTGATTTCTTTCTGAGTTCACGAAGGTCCAAACGAAGTCTGCAGCACATACTACGAACGTCGCTGGGCTCCATATCGCTGTTGATATAGTTAGAGAAGTAAGGTGTACCGTACTTTGAAGTCATCTCAAAGAGAAGCTTGTTGTTCTCGGTCTCGGACCAGTCAAAGTCGGAGGTGATGGAATAGGTTGGGATAGGATACTGGAATCCACGTCCGTTTGCATCGCCTTCAATCATAATTTCAATGAAAGCTCTGTTAACCATATCCATTTCTTTTTTGCAGTCTTTATATTTAAAGGGCATTTCCTTGCCGCCTACGATAGCGTTAAGCTCTGCCAAATCGTTAGGAACGGTCCAATCTAAAGTGATGTTAGAGAATGGAGCCTGTGTACCCCAACGTGAAGGAGTATTAACACCGTAAACAAAGGACTCAATGCATTTTTTAACCTGATCATAATCAAGGTTATCTGCCTTAACAAATGGTGCAAGATAGGTATCAAATGAAGAGAAAGCCTGTGCGCCTGCCCACTCATTTTGCATAATGCCAAGGAAGTTTACCATCTGATTACAAAGGGTTGCAAGGTGCTTTGCGGGTGCAGAGGTGATTTTACCTGTAACACCACCAAGGCCTTCTTGAATTAACTGCTTAAGTGACCAACCTGCGCAGTAACCGGTAAGCATTGATAAATCGTGAATGTGGATATCTGCATTGCGGTGAGCGTTTGCAATATCATCATCATAAATTTCGCTAAGCCAATAGTTAGCGGTAATTGCGCCGGAGTTATTAAGAATAAGACCGCCTACCGAATAGGTAACGGTAGAATTCTCTTTAACGCGCCAGTCATTAACCTTAACGTAATCATCAACAATCTGTTTGTAATCCAAAATGGTAGACTTAATGTTACGGAGTTTCTCACGCTGACGGCGATAAAGAATGTATGCTTTTGCTACATCTACATAGCCTGCCTGAACCAAAACAGCCTCAACACTATCCTGAATATCTTCAACAGCGATGTGATGGTCTTTAATCTTTGGCTCAAAATCAGCAGTAACCTTAAGTGCCAAAAAATCAATTATGTTTTGGTTGAATTCTTTTTCCTGTGCTTCAAATGCCAAGGTGATTGCTTCGGAAATCTTGTTTAAATTAAAATCAACAATCTTTCCGTCTCTTTTAAGTACGTTATACATAGTGTTTCTCCTTTCGTTTTTCCCTTTTTGTTTCGTGCGTATACAAGTATAGTATATATTTTGCCATTTGTCAATAGCAAAATACAAAATATTGTAAAGATTTTTTTGGGCAAACACTAGATATTGTGTACGAAAAGAGTTTATAAACCGCGTATTTCCGCCCTTGGAAGGGTACTTTTGAGCAATTTCAACAAACTTTTCATCTCATTTTCGTTATACCCGTGCAAACCATCGTTTATAAGATTACCCGAATCCTCAAAGCCTTGTAGGAAGTATTTATAGTCCCCTGCTATCCAGTTACCTATATCTAGTATTTCTGTCTTGCCGTGAAGCTCCTTTACAACGGTTGTGCGAAACTCAAAGTCCACCTTACCGCTTTTTAAAAACTCAATGCTTCTGTTTATTGGGGCAATATTAAAGTTGCGGATGCCTGTAGCTCTGCCGTAGCCCGAAGGGGAAGACTTAATATCCATAGCAACGTAGTCCACAAGGCCTTTATTCACAAGATCAATGAGTTTATCGGGCATAAAGCCGTTTGTATCAAGCTTTACAGAGTAGCCGATATTTTTAATTTTGGTTAAAAACTGCTCCAAATCCGGTTGAAGGGTTGGTTCACCGCCCGTAACACAAACGCCGTCTAATATACCATATCGCTTATTTAAAAATTCAAAAAATTCATCTTCAGTCATTAGGGGTACATACTCAGGACCTACAACTAAAGTGGCATTGTGGCAAAAGGGGCAACGAAAATTGCACCCGCCCGTAAAAACGGTGCAAGCCATTTTACCGGGGAAATCCAAAAGGGTTAATTTTTGAAGTCCCATAATATCCATAAACGAACACCTCTTTTTAAAAATTCAGGTTAATTATTATAATAACATACATTTATTATAATAACAACAAAAATTTTATTGATTTACACAACATATTGTGGTAAAATATTCAGGTAAGCAAACACGAATAATCCGAACCTGATTTTAAAGGCTCAATTTTCGTCTTTGCATTGTTAAAATACTCGTTAATCCGTCAGGATTAACTGCGTTTTGTGCCTCGCACAGCCAAAAATTGAGCTTTTAAAATTCTGCGAC
>JAFSDM010000028.1 GCA_017436225.1 Clostridia bacterium
TCCATCTGAGCAGCACCGGTGATCATGTTCTTAACATAGTCAGCGTGTCCGGGGCAGTCAACGTGTGCATAGTGACGAGCATCAGTCTCGTACTCAACGTGAGCGGTGTTAATTGTGATACCGCGCTCTCTCTCTTCAGGAGCCTTATCGATGTTAGCATAGTCCTCAAACTGTGCTTGACCCTTAAGAGAAAGATACTTGGTGATAGCAGCGGTAAGAGTGGTCTTACCATGGTCAACGTGGCCGATAGTACCAATGTTAACGTGGGGTTTGGTACGTTCAAATTTTTCTTTTGCCATTGTTATTTCCTCCTTAAATTTCCATTTGTGGAATAAGAATATTATCCAAAAAATATTTTAACAAATTTTTTAACAAAATGCAAGACCTTTTTTCAAAATTAATGTTGTTATTAATCCTTCTTAGTTCTTGCAGTAATGATTTTTTCAGAAATGCTCTTAGGTACTTCTTTGTAGCCGTCGGGCTCCATAGTGTACTGACCGCGACCCTGAGTTTTTGAACGAAGGTCGGTAGCATAACCAAACATATCGCTAAGGGGAACGCGAGCATTAATCTGCTTAACGCCGCCTGTACGATCCTCGAAGCCTTGAACCTCACCACGGCGAGAGTTAAGGTCACCGATAACGTCACCCATATAATCCTCAGGAACAATAACAGTTACCTTCATAACAGGCTCCATAATAACGGGGTCTGCTTTGCGGCAAGCACTCTTGAATGCCATAGAACCGGCAATCTTAAATGCCATTTCAGAAGAGTCAACCTCATGGTAGGAACCGTCATAAAGCTCTACCTTAACGTCAACTACGTTGTAACCGGCAAGAACACCGGACTGCATTGCGCCCTGAATACCGGAATCAACTGCAGGGATGTATTCCTTAGGAATAGCACCGCCGACAATAGAGTTAATAAATTCATAACCCTTACCGGTTTCGTTGGGAGAAATTCTGATTTTAACGTGACCGTATTGACCCTTACCACCCGACTGACGAGCATATTTTTCATCAACCTCGGCATTACCGCGAATGGTTTCCTTGTAAGCAACCTGAGGTTTACCTACGTTAGCTTCAACCTTGAATTCGCGGAGAAGACGGTCAACGATAATCTCCAAGTGGAGCTCACCCATACCTGCGATGATGGTTTGACCTGTTTCTTCATCGGTGTAGCAACGGAAGGTAGGATCTTCTTCAGCAAGCTTTGCAAGAGCAAGACCCATTTTTTCCTGACCAGCCTTGGTTTTAGGCTCAATAGCAACACGGATAACAGGCTCTGGGAAGTTCATAGACTCCAAGATAACAGGGAACTTTTCATCACAAAGGGTATCACCTGTAGTGGTGTTTTTAAGACCAACCGCAGCAGCGATATCACCTGCATAGCAGGTTTCAATATCTTCACGGTGGTTAGCGTGCATCTGTAAAATACGGCCAATTCTTTCGCGGTTATCCTTTACAGAGTTGTATACAGAGGTACCTGCATTAACGCTACCGGAATAAACACGGAAGAAGCAGATTTTACCTACGAAGGGGTCGGTTGCAATTTTGAATGCAAGAGCAGCAAAAGGCTCATCGTCAGAAGAATGACGAACTTCCTCTTCTTCGGTTTCAGGATTAACGCCCTTGATAGCCTCAATGTCTGTAGGAGCAGGCATAAAGTCAACAATAGCGTCGAGCAAGGGCTGAACGCCCTTATTGCGGTAAGAGGTACCGCAGCAGATAGGAACCATATCATTAGCGATGGTTGCCTTGCGGATGCAGGTTTTGATTTCTTCAACAGTGAGTTCTTCGCCCTCAAAGTATTTTTCCATCAAAGCTTCATCCTGCTCTGCAACAGCCTCGATAAGCTGAGTTCTGTACATCTCGGCTTCTTCCTTCATATCATCGGGAATTTCCTCAATGCGAACATCGTTACCAAGGTCATCATAATACATAATTGCATTATTGTTGATAAGGTCGATAATACCCTTGAATGTATCCTCAACACCGATAGGAAGTTGAATAGGAATAGCATTGCATTGGAAACGATCCTTAATCATGGTTAATACGTTGTAGAAATTGGCACCCAGAATGTCCATTTTGTTAATATAAATCATACGGGGAACCTTGTACTCATCAGCCTGACGCCAAACGGTTTCAGACTGAGGTTCAACACCACCCTTAGCACAGAGAACGGTTACAGAACCGTCAAGAACTCTGAGTGAACGCTGAACTTCAACAGTGAAGTCAACGTGGCCGGGGGTATCTATGATATTAACACGATGGTCCTTCCAGAAACAAGTAGTAGCAGCAGAAGTAATGGTAATACCTCTCTCCTGCTCCTGCTCCATCCAGTCCATAGTTGCGGCACCGTCATGGGTTTCGCCAACCTTACGTACTTTACCAGTGTAGTAAAGAATACGCTC
Source organism: Clostridia bacterium (assembly GCA_017436225.1). Taxonomy (GTDB): domain Bacteria; phylum Bacillota; class Clostridia; order Oscillospirales; family Acutalibacteraceae; genus UMGS1279. Next base: position 2,414 of record JAFSDM010000028.1, read on the forward strand.
GGTAGTGGTGGTTTTACCTGCATCTATATGGGCCATAATGCCAATATTTCTTGTTTGTTCAAGAGATACCTTTCTTGGCATAATTTCCTCCTAGTCGGGCAATTTTAAATATTCTGCCCTGTTTACCTTTAATTTAAACAAATACACAGGCAAAAAATCCAAATATTTTAAATAAATGGATTTTAAGCCTTAAAAATTTACACGCTGAATATTTAAAATTACCAGCGATAGTGAGCGAATGCCTTGTTTGCTTCTGCCATTTTGTGGGTATCTTCACGCTTTTTAAATGCGCCACCCATCTCATTGACAGCGTCCAAGATCTCGCCAGCCAAACGCTCCTTCATAGTTGCTTCAGAACGTGAACGGCTGTAAACTGTGAGCCAACGGAGTCCCAAGGTTTGTTTTCTTTCGGGGCGAACCTCAAAAGGAACCTGATAGGTTGCACCGCCCTTACGAACGGCCTTAACCTCTAACTGGGGCATAACGTTTTCCATAGCCTGCTCAAAAACCTCTAAAGGTTCTTTTCCTGTTTTCTCAGAAATGATATCGAAAGCACCATAAACGATTTTTTGAGCAACACCCTTCTTACCGTCATACATAATGTTGTTGATAAGACGGGTCACAATTTTAGAATTATAAAGCGGATCCGGCAAAACATCACGTTTTGCAATAAAGCCTCTTCTTGGCACTTCTCTTCCCTCCTTCACATATATGATATCTTAGGTACTCGAGCGACAAACATCCCGTGGCACCAAGCAAGGGCGAAAAATATATATTAACGCCGCTGCTTTTGGTACTTGCAGCAGAGGATTTGTCTTTACTAATAAAAATTGTTTTTGTTTTTGCTGCTTACTTAGCGCTGGCCTTAGGTCTCTTAGCGCCATACTTAGAACGCGACTGCATTCTGTTTGCAACGCCCTGTGTATCAAGTGTACCACGGATAATATGGTAACGCACACCAGGGAGATCCTTAACACGGCCGCCACGGATAAGAACCACACTATGCTCCTGCAAGTTGTGACCTATACCGGGAATGTAAGCAGAAACTTCAATACCGTTGGAAAGACGTACTCTGGCAATCTTACGAAGAGCAGAGTTAGGCTTCTTAGGGGTAGAAGTTTTAACAGCAGTACAAACGCCGCGCTTTTGGGGAGAATCTTGATCGGTAGGCTGACGCTTCATAGAGTTATAACCCTTTAAAAGAGCGGGAGCCTTAGCCTTTTTTACGATAGTTTCTCTACCATTGCGAACTAACTGGTTAAAGGTTGGCATACTACACCTCCTAATAAAAAATTTTATATAAGCATTTTGGACTGGTGGAGCTTCCTCCACCAGTCTGAATACTATATGCTGTTTTGGGTAAGAGTTTGAATTGCCCCAAACTCCCACACATTATCAAATTTTACACGCTTATTTCAAGTTTGTCAAGACTTTTTTTAAAAAAACAAAAATCTTATTCTTCGACAGTCTCAACCTCTGAGGCTATAGAATTTTCTTCTGCTACCTCTTCTTTATCCTCAAAGCCTTCTTCAGAAAGCTCTAAAGCCTTTTCACTTTCAATAACGGCATTGATATAGTCTTTTGCGTACTCGTTATACACCTTCATACCTGTACCTGCGGGAACAAGCTTACCGATGATAACATTTTCTTTAAGACCGAAGAGAGGATCACTCTTACCTTGAATAGCAGCCTCGGTAAGAACACGGGTTGTTTCCTGGAAGGATGCTGCAGAAAGGAAGGAGTCGGTTGCAAGAGATGCCTTTGTAATACCAAGTAATACAGGGTTGCAGGTAGGAACAACCAAATCGGTCTCGCCTGCGGCAATTCTTTGCTCGATTTCTTCTTTAGCAGCCATAAATTCGCTACGCTCAACACGTGAAAGCGGCAGCATATTGGTGCTTCCGGGATTATCAACATTAACCTTACGCATCATCTGACGGATAATAACCTCAATGTGCTTATCGTTAATGTCAACACCCTGTGTACGGTAGGTTGCCTGAATTTGTTCAATAATGTAGTCCTGAACGGCTTCGGGTCCTAAAACCTCTAATATATCCTGAGGGGCAATAGCACCGTCAACAAGGGGTTCGCCCTTGAATACGGTGTCGCCCTCGGAAACGCGAATTCTTGCGGTTGAGGGGATTGCTGTACGTTCCTCAACAGGTTCGCCCTTTTCATTAAGACCGTTAATAACAACAACGCGATTTCTCTTTTCCTCGGTGATTGTTACGGTACCTGCGCACTTAGCAATAATACCTGCGCGCTTTGGACGACGGGCTTCAAAAAGCTCTTCAACACGGGGAAGACCCTGAGTAATATCTTCAGTAGATGCGATACCACCGGTATGGAAGGTACGCATGGTAAGCTGAGTACCGGGCTCACCGATTGACTGAGCGGCGATAATACCAACTGCCTCACCAACGGTAACTAAGGTACCTGTTGCAAGGTTGGAGCCGTAGCACTTACGGCAAACACCGTGCTTGGAACGACAGTTGAGGATGGAACGAATTCGAACAAACTGCTCAGACTCGGGGCGTTCAAGAAGAACCTTTTCAATTCTCTCTGCCTTTTCCTTGGTGAGCATTTCATTCTTAGAAGCGTAAACCTCGCCGGTTGCTTCATCAATGAAATCTTCAAGGAGGTAACGACCGATAAGACGCTCTGAAATAGGCTCTAAGAGGTGGTTGCCTTCCTTAATTTCGGTAATCTTAAGACCTTCGTTTACACCGCAGTCCTCATCACGAATGATAACGTCCTGAGAAACGTCAACCAAACGGCGGGTAAGGTAACCCGAGTCAGCGGTACGAAGAGCGGTATCTGCAAGACCTTTACGAGCACCACGGGAAGAAATGAAGTATTCCAAAACGTTAAGACCTTCACGGTAGTTAGCACGAATGGGAACTTCAATAACCTTACCTGCGGTGTTAGCAATAAGACCGCGCATACCTGCAAGCTGTCTGATCTGGCTCATAGAACCACGGGCGCCTGAGTCCGCCATCATAAAGATTGGGTTGAACTCATCAAGGTTGCCCTTAAGTGCATCTGCAACATCTTCGGTAGCCTTGTTCCAGATTTCAATAACCTGACGGCTACGCTCATCATCACTGATAAGACCACGCTTGAAGAACTTGTTGCACTTTTCTATCATCTTCTCTGCTTCGGCTAAGATTTCAGCCTTTGCGGGAGGAATAACGGCATCGTCAACGGCTACGGTGATAGCGCCCTTGGTTGAATACTTAAAGCCTGTTGCCTTAATATTATCCAAAACAATTGCGGCTTCGCTTGTGCCGTGAACACGAATACAGTCATCAATAATACGACCGAGCTTTTTCTTATCAATTTTATTTACCTTGCCGTTTTTATCGTAAACGGGGATTTCAAGGTCAAGCTCATGACCGGGAACGGTACGGTCTACGCCGCCCAAATCCTGAGGGATAGACTCGTTGAAGATAAGGAAACCAACGGTAGCATCAATAATACGGGAGATAACCTCGCCCTTACGATTTCTGCCTCTTACGCGAACTCTGATAGGTGTATGAAGACCAAGATTACCTGTTTGGTAAGCCATAATAGCTTCATCCTTGTCACGGTAAACGTGGTAACGGTACTCACCTGTTTCAGGATCCTTGGTAGGTGCGCCCTTTTCATCAAATTTTACAATGGTAAGGTAGTAAGAACCAAGAACCATATCCTGTGTAGGAACGGTTACAGGCTTACCGTCAGAGGGTTTTAAAAGGTTGTTAGCGGCAAGCATTAAGAAGCGAGCCTCAGCCTGTGCCTCTGCTGAAAGGGGTACGTGAACAGCCATCTGGTCGCCGTCGAAGTCGGCGTTGTAAGCGGTACATACAAGGGGATGAAGCTTAAGTGCTCTACCCTCAACAAGTACCGGCTCAAATGCCTGAATACCAAGTCTGTGAAGTGTAGGTGCACGGTTGAGTAACACCGGATGCTCTTTAATAACAACATCTAATGCATCCCAAACCTGAGAGTCGGCACGCTCAACCATTTTACGGGCTGTTTTAATGTTATTTACAATCTCGGTTTTAACAAGGCGTTTCATAACAAAAGGCTTAAACAGCTCTAATGCCATTTCCTTTGGTAAACCGCACTGATACATTTTAAGCTCAGGACCTACAACGATAACCGAACGACCTGAATAGTCAACACGCTTACCGAGAAGGTTCTGACGGAAACGACCCTGCTTACCCTTAAGCATATCGGAAAGGGATTTAAGTGCGCGGTTGCTTGGACCTGTAACAGGCTTGCCGCGGCGGCCGTTATCAATAAGAGCATCAACAGCCTCCTGAAGCATTCTTTTTTCGTTGCGTACGATGATGTCAGGAGCGGAAAGCTCTAAAAGTCTTTTAAGACGGTTGTTACGGTTAATTACTCTACGGTAGAGGTCGTTAAGGTCGGAGGTTGCAAAACGACCGCCATCGAGCTGAACCATAGGGCGAAGATCGGGTGGAATTACAGGAATACATTCCAAAATCATCCACTCGGGGCGGTTGCCCGAAATACGGAAAGCATCTAAAACCTCTAAACGCTTTAAAATACGGGCAGCCTTTTGAGTGCTTGCGCTGTCAAGCTCGGCACGGAGCTCTTCGCAGGTTTTCTCTAAATCAATTTCCTCTAAGAGCTTTTTAATAGCCTCAGCGCCCATACCAGCTTCAAAATCGTTACCGTATTTCTCGCGATAATCGTTATACTGAGTTTCATTAAGAAGCTGCTTTTTCATAAGTGGTGTGTCACCGGGGTCGGTAACAATGTACTGTGAGAAATAAAGCACCTGCTCTAAATCGCGGGGGGTAAGATTAAGGGCTAAACCAAGTCTTGAAGGAATGGTTTTGTAATACCAAATGTGTGATACGGGGGCAGCAAGCTCAATAATACCCATACGCTCACGGCGAACCTTTGCGCGTGTTACTTCAACACCGCAGCGTTCGCAAACCTTGCCCTTATAGCGAATTCTTTTGTACTTACCGCAGTGGCACTCCCAATCCTTTTGGGGTCCAAAAATGCGTTCGCAGAAAAGACCGCTTGTTTCGGGCTTTAAGGTACGGTAGTTAATGGTTTCGGGCTTTGTTACCTCACCGTGGGACCAGCTTCTGATTTGTTCGGGAGATGCCAGACCAATTTTTATTGATTCAAATTCTATACAATCCATAAACTGACTACCTCCTATAATTATTCTTCATCTTCATCATCGGCGTATGCGTCACTGTAGGTTTCTTCTACAATGTCTTCGCCGTTTTCATCCTGCATACCAAAGCCTGTGAAGCTATTTTCCTCTGCAACGGTTTTTTCCTCAAATGCAAAGTCATCTTCAGGGCCTGAAACAGCAACAAAATCAATTTCATCTTCTTCATAGGTTTGCTTAAGGTCGATTTCGTTTTCGTCCTTATCTAAAACCTTAATGTCAAGCGCCAAGGACTGAAGCTCCTTAATAAGAACCTTAAAGGATTCGGGAATACCGGGTTCGGGAACGTTTTGACCCTTAACAATTGCCTCGTAAGTTTTTACACGTCCTACGATATCATCTGACTTAACGGTAAGGATTTCTTGAAGTGTGTAGGCTGCGCCGTAAGCTTCAAGAGCCCAAACTTCCATTTCACCGAAACGCTGACCGCCGAACTGAGCTTTACCGCCGAGTGGCTGCTGAGTAACGAGTGAGTAAGGACCGGTAGAACGGGCGTGGATTTTATCATCAACAAGATGATGAAGCTTGAGGTAGTACATATAACCTACGGTTACAGGGTTATCAAACTTTTCACCTGTTCTGCCATCGTAAAGGGTAAATTTACCGTCAATCTTTGCTAAATCGGCTTCATAGCCGCTATCAAGAGGCATATCTGCACGGTCAACGAACTCATCGTGAATGCAGTTAGCCATTTTAAAGCACTCGTGAATATCGGATTCGTGTGCGCCGTCAAATACAGGGGTGCAAACCTTCCAGCCTAAAGCGGCGGCGGCGTAACCCAAGTGAACCTCAAGCACCTGACCGATGTTCATACGTGAAGGAACACCGAGGGGATTTAAAACAATATCAAGCGGTGTACCGTCTTTAAGGAAGGGCATATCCTCACTTGGTAAAATGCGGGAAACAACACCCTTATTACCGTGACGACCTGCCATTTTATCGCCGACCGAGATTTTTCTCTTCTGAGCGATGTAGCAACGTACAACCATATTTACGCCGGGGCTAAGCTCGGAAGCGTTTTCACGGGTAAATACCTTAACGTCAACGATTGTACCGTATTCGCCGTGGGGAACGCGAAGTGAGGTATCACGAACCTCTCTTGCCTTTTCACCGAAGATAGCGCGAAGAAGTCTTTCCTCGGCGGTGAGCTCGGTTTCACCCTTAGGTGTAACCTTACCTACTAAGATATCGCCTGAGCGAACCTCTGCGCCGATGCGGATAATACCACGCTCATCCAAATCCTTAAGGGCATCCTCACCCACGTTTGGAATATCACGGGTGATTTCCTCAGGTCCAAGCTTGGTATCACGTGCTTCAAGCTCATATTCCTCAATATGAATAGAGGTGTAAACGTCCTCACGAACAAGGCGCTCATTAATTAAAACAGCGTCCTCATAGTTGTAGCCTTCCCAGGTCATAAAGCCAATAAGGGCATTTTTACCAAGGCTGATTTCACCGTTAGAGGTAGCAGGACCGTCGGCAATAACCTCGCCCTTTTCTACCTTTTGACCCTCCGAAACGATGGGTCGCTGATTTATACAGGTTCCGTGGTTGGAACGAAGGAACTTAATAAGGTTGTAATCTACTACCTCGCCATCTGCCTGACGGATGGTGATTTTGTCGGCAGATACACGGGTAACGGTACCTGCTTCCTTAGCAACTACAACAACGCCTGAGTCAACGGCTGCTTTATACTCCATACCTGTACCAACAATCGGGTTTTCGGTTTTAAGAAGCGGAACAGCCTGCTTTTGCATGTTTGATCCCATAAGAGCACGGTTGGTATCATCGTTCTCAAGGAATGGAATCATAGCGGTTGCAACAGAAACAACCATCTTAGGTGAAACGTCCATAAAGTCAATACGCTCACGCTCAATTTCCATAAAGCGGTCACGGAAACGTGCGTTTACTCTTGGATTTTTGAACATTCCGTTTTCATCAAGAGGCTCATTGGCCTGAGCTACAATGAACTCATCCTCTTCATCTGCTGTCATATAACAAACTTCATCTAACACCTTACCGGTAACCTTATCTACACGGCGGAAGGGAGCTTCAATGAAGCCATATTCATTAATTTTTGCAAAGGTGGAAAGATAAGAAATAAGACCGATGTTAGGACCTTCAGGGGTTTCAATAGGACACATACGACCGTAGTGGCTGTAGTGAACGTCACGAACCTCGAAGCTGGCGCGGTCTCTGGACAAACCGCCGGGACCGAGAGCAGAAAGACGACGCTTGTGGGTAAGCTCGGAAAGGGGGTTGGTTTGATCCATAAACTGAGAAAGAGGTGAAGAACCAAAGAATTCCTTAATTGCAGCGCTAACAGGACGAGCGTTGATAAGTGTTAAAGGAGTGATGGTATCAACGTCCTGAGCCTGAAGGTTCATTTTTTCTCTTATGCTACGCTCCATACGGGAAAGACCAATACGGAACTGATTTTGTAAAAGCTCGCCAACAGAGCGGATACGGCGGTTACCCAAGTGGTCGATATCGTCTGCGGAGCCTACGCCGTGGGGAAGACCAAGGAAGTAGTTTACAGAAGCTAAAATATCATCAACGGTAACGTGCTTGGAGATAAGAAGATCGGCATTAGCCATAATTGCTTCATAAAGAGCATCTTCACTCTCGCCTGCATTTTCTAAAATATCCTTTAATACCTCAAAGGATACCCACTCGTTAACGCCTTCGGCATATACTTTATTGTAAAGCTCCTCGCTGATGTAGTCCCTAAGGTCTACCATACCGTTTGAAAGCACCTTAAAGTCACGGGTGTTGCCTTCGTTATCGGTAAGTGCTAAAAGGGCAGACTTAACGCCCTTGCTTTGAATAAGTTTTGCATCCTCACGGGTGAGAACTGCGCCCTTTTCAAAAAGGACCTCACCTGTCATAGGGTCGGCAACGGGGGCTGCCAAGGTTCTGCCCTCAATACGGGCGGCGATGGAAAGCTTTTTATTATACTTATAACGACCAACGCGGGAAATCTCATAACGGCGTGCATCAAATAAAAGCTGTTTTAAATGATTACCTGCGCCCTCAACGGTGGCAGGCTCGCCGGGACGAAGCTTTTTATAAACCTCTATCAAGGCAGACTCGGTGTTGGTGGAAAGATCCTTTTCCAAGGTTGCAAAAAGACGCTCATCCTCACCTAAAACCTCTGCAATTTCGTGATTGGTAGCAAGACCAATGTTAGAAAATGCGCCAAGAGCACGAACAAAGGTGGTAAGTGGGAAACGGCGGTTTTTATCAATACGAACGTGGATAACATCAACATCGTTCATATCGGTTTCATACTCAAGCCAAGCTCCGCGGTTAGGAATAATGGTAGAGGTCCAAAGCTCTTTACCGTTACGCTCATCGGTAGCAAAGTATGCACCTGGTGAACGTACCAACTGCGAAACAATAGCACGCTCAGCACCGTTTATAACAAAGGTGCCCGCTTCGGTCATAAGTGGGAATTCACCCATAAAGACCTCATTTTCTTTAATTTCGCCGGTTTCTTTATTAAGAAGTCTTGCAAGCACGCGAAGAGGTGCCGCATAAGTGGTATCTCTCGACTTACATTCCGTTACGCTATATTTAGGAGTTTCGTCTAACCTGTAATCAATAAAATCTAATTGCAGGTTTTCGGAATAATCGGTTATCGAGGACATCTCCTCAAATACATCTTTAAGACCTTTCTCGATAAACCAGCGATATGAATTCTTTTGAACCTCAATGAGGTTTGGCATATCAATAACCTCATTGATTTTAGAGAAACTCATTCGCTCATTTTTGCCAAGCATAACCTTTTTTGGCGCCATAGGCTTTCTTCACTCCTTTATGATATTACAAAGCAACGGGTTTTAAGTGGCAATTATTTGATTAAAATGCCATTTGTTATCACTGTTTTAGCAGTTTTTTTGTGACAAAGGCATAACGCCCCCACCCACTTACTACTTAAAATAAGTGATATTTACCCATCATTTAGACAGTATATCATTATATCCTAGCTTTTTGCATTTGTCAATAGTTTTTTTACCATTTTTTTCAATTTGATTTAATAATTTTAAAAAGGGGCGTTTTTGCAGGTTTTTACGGCTTTTGCGCAAAAAAACACGGCTAGAAGCATTTTAGCTTCCGCCGTGCCTTGTTTTATGTTTAATTTTTTAAAATTAGTGAAGTGTAACGTCCCAACCGGCTACATACTGTGACAAATAAACTAAATCAAAAAGATTTACTACTCCGTCACCGCTAACGTCAAGGGCGTCTTCGTTAACATCTACGTTCCATCCTGCTAAATATTTAGATAAAACAGTAACATCGTCAAGCCCTACTTCGCCTATACCGTTAATATCGCCTAAAACGAAGTTTTTGTAACCGCATTCATCACAAACTAGGTCATCGCCATAAGTGTGGTCATAATCTACAGTGCGTGTTTTACCGCATAAATTACAGTCACTATCACACACGCCACCGTAAGCATGAGGTGGTTTTCGGGTTTCGTAACAAATATCACATTCTCCGTCACATTCATTTGTAAAGGTGTGTTCTACTGTGCGAACAAATCCGCAAAGGTTGCAGTCTATATCACAAGAATTACCATACACATGATTACCAGTGCGAATTTCACCACACTTGTTACATTCCATATCACAACCATCGTCATACTCATGTTCTTCAGGATATTCAAGTATTTCATTGCAATCTAAACAAAGCAAAGGCTCATCGCAGCTTTTTGGGGGCTTTAAATTAAATTCAAATTTAACTGTATCACTTCCCTTTGATACAGAGCTATCTTTACTATATGTTATATATATTTTATCGCCTTTAACTACGGGAATATCTATAGCAGTCCAATTCTTTTCGCCTGAAGCCGTAACCTTTGTGGTGCTATTGAGTTTTATAATAAGTTTATCATAATTTGATTCAGTGGATGTGTAATATTTAATTATTAGTGTTCCGTTTCCCGTTGCGGTTATTGTTGCTGTAGCAGAAGAACTGTCAGTTTTATTTGTTGAAATATAAACATTACCGCTAAGTGAAAAAGGATAGTTTGTTGCATTTGCAAAATCACAAGGAACGCCTGCTACCTTATGTGGTGGTGTGCGTAATTCGCCGCAAACGTTACAACCGGCATCACAATCATTATCATAAGCATGTGTGGTTATACGAGTTTCGCCGCATACGTTACAAGTGGCATCACAAGGGTTGTCATAAGTGTGATTAGCACTTCCAATACAAGCGTTATAATACCAAGTGGCGCCAGTAAGGTTTGAATTGTCGGAACCAATAGAAAGTTTTGCTTTATCTTCCTCACTTCCACGGTAATATACGGTTTTTAAGTTAGTGCAATCATAAAATGCATAATTACCTATACTTGTTACGCTATTCCCGATGGTGATGCTTGTGAGGCTATCGCAACCATAAAATGCAGAACCACCTATACTTGTTACGCTATCCCCGATGGTGATGCTTTTAAGGCTAGAGCAACCAGAAAATGCCAAAGAACCTATACTTGTTACGCTATCGCCAAGGCTCACGCTTGTTAGGCTAGAGCTTTCTGCAAATACAGCTCTACCTATACTTGTTACGCTATCCCCGATGGTGATGCTTGTTAGGCTATTGCAATAAGAAAATGCAGAATCACCTATACTTGTTACGCTATCGCCAAGGCTCACGCTTGTTAGGCTAGAGCAAAATTCAAATGCAGATTCACCTATACTTGTTACGCTATCCCCGATGGTGATGCTTTCGAGGTATGAGCAAGAAGAAAATGCAGAATCACCTATACTTGTTACGCTATCTGGGATAGTGATGCTTGTTAGGCTAGAGCAAAATTCAAATGCATATCTACCTATGCTTGTTACGCTATCCCCGATGGTGATGCTTTCGAGGCTATCGCACCAAGAAAATGCCCTATCACCTATACTTGTTACGCTATCGGGGATGGTTATGCTTGTTAGGCTAGTGCAATTAGAAAATGCACTATCACCTATACTTGTTACGCTATCGGGAATGGTGATGCTTGTGAGGCTATCGCAACCAGAAAATGCATAAGAACCTATACTTGTTACGCTATCAGGGATGGTTATGTTTGTTAGGCTATCGCAACCAGAAAATGCCCTATCACCTATACTTGTTACGCTATCAGGGATGGTGATGCTTGTTAGGCTAGAGCAACCAGAAAATGCACTTTCACCTATACTTGTTACGCTATCTGGGATAGTTATGCTTGTTAGGCTAGTGCATTCTCTAAATGCAGAAGAACCTATACTTGTTACGCTATTGGGAATGGTTATGCTTGTTAGGCTATTGCAATCAGAAAATGCAGAATCGCCTATACTTGTTACGCTGTTGGGAATAACATAACTTGTGTTAGTTTTGCCGACTGGATAACAAACTATTACCGTTTTATCCTTATTAAACAAAACGCCATCTAAAGAAGAATAATTTTTATTGTTTGTATCTATAATCACGCTTGTTAGTTTTGGGCAATCGTTAAATGCAGTACTACTTATGCCTATTACGCTACTTGGGATGGTTACGCTTATAAGATCACTATAACCATAACCAAATACGTTTCCTGCTATAGTAGTTGTTCCTGATTTAATTGCATAACTATCTAAAGCTGATCTTACCACAATTAAATTATTACCTATGTATAATTCACCATTTTCCCAATTAGATGAATTGTTATAATAACCGGTGCCCTCAAATGCAAAAGATCCTATACTTGTTACGCTATTGGGGATGGTTATGCTTGTTAGGCTAGTGCAATTTCTAAATGCATAAGAACCTATACTTGTTACACTATTTGGGATAGTGATGCTTGTTAGTCTAGAGCAAGAATGAAATGCAGATTCACCTATACTTGTTACGCTATCAGGGATGGTGATGCTTGTTAGGCTAGAGCAAAAAGAAAATGCAGAATCACCTATACTTGTTACGGGATAACCGTCCAGCGTTGATGGAATGGTTATATCACCGCTGATATAAGTAGCAACGTCTGTAATGGTTGCCTTACCATCTGATACCGAATAGATATAATAACCACTTGCAGCTTCTGCGCTTGCGGTAAATTCAAACGCGCCAAGAGGCATAGCAGTTATTATAAAAACAATTGCAAGGAATATTGAGAGTAGTTTTTTCATTTCAAATCGCCTCTGATTAAAAATTTTATTGATTTAAAACCTTTAAACTAATGATACTACTAACAACAAAAAATGTCAATATAAAGGGCGGAAAACATAACGTAGGTGCGACCATTGGTCGCCCGTTTAAATCATCGTAAGATAAAAAACACCACGAACATAACATAAAGTCCATGGTGTTTTATAAATACGGTTAACCCCGTATAATTCATATAAACGTTTGCGAAAGCAAACCGATAGTTTTCGCGCATGCGAAACGATAGTTACAAGTTTACAGTTAATTTAAGGTAAACGCTCCTGTGTAAAGCTGATAATATTTACCCTTTTGGGCAATTAAATCATCGTGACTGCCACGCTCAATAATTCTGCCCTTATCCAGCACCATAATAACGTCGGAGTTTTGAACGGTGGAAAGCCTATGAGCGATAACAAAAACGGTTCTGCCCTGCATTAGTCTGTCCATACCCCTTTGAACGATTGCTTCGGTACGGGTATCAATAGAGGAGGTTGCCTCATCCATTATCATAACGGGCGGGTCGGCAACGGCGGCACGGGCTATGGAGATAAGCTGACGCTGACCTTGTGAAAGCCCCGAACCATCACCCGAAAGGACGGTGTCATACCCGTTTGGAAGCATACGGATAAAGCCATCTGCGCCCGCAAGCTTTGCGGCGGCAATACATTCTTCATCTGTAGCATCTAATTTACCGTAGCGAATATTTTCCATAACGGTATCGGTAAAGAGGTTTACGTCCTGCAGCACCACGCCGAGCGAACGCCTTAAATCCTCCTTTTTAATCTTATTTATATTAATACCGTCGTAATGGATTTTACCGCTTTTAATATCATAAAAACGGTTTATAAGATTTGTAATGGTGGTTTTACCCGCACCGGTAGCGCCAACAAAGGCAACCTTTTGACCGGGCTTTGCATAGAGCGAAATATCGTAAAGCACCTGTTTTTCTTCGTTATAGCCAAAATCTACGTTAGTGAGCTTAACATCGCCTTCTAGCTTTGTGTAGGTAACGGTACCGTCACCGTGGCGGTGCTTCCAAGCCCACATACCTGTGCGTTCATTAGCCTCTTCAATGCCGTTTTCGCCCTCTTTGGCGTTTACAAGCATAACGTAACCCTCATCTGCTTCGCTCTGCTCATCTAAAAGGGCAAAAATTCTTGATGCGCCCGCAAGCGCCATAACAACCGAGTTAATTTGCTGTGAAATCTGATTAATTGGCATTGTGAAGTTTTTGCTAAGAAGCAGGAAGGATGCTATATCACCAAGGGTTAGTCCCGAAAGACCGCCAAACTCTACACCCTCAATAGTTCCAAAGCCGGTAATGGCAAGCAATGCGCCGACCGCCGCAATTAAAACATACTGAATGTGACCCATATTACCCATAACGGGACCCAAGATGTTGGCAAATTTATTAGCCTCGGTAGCGTTAAAGCAAAGCTCCTCATTCATTGCATCAAATTCCTGCTTTGCCTTTTGCTCGTGACAAAAAACCTTAATAACCTTTTGCCCGTTTACCATCTCTTCAATGTAGCCGTTTACCCTACCAAGCGATTTTTGCTGCTTTACAAAAAAGGTTGAGCTTCTGCCCCCTATTTTACCCGCAAAAAACATCATAGCAACAACCGTTAAAAGAACAAAAACGGTGAGATAAATGCTTATTGAAACCATTGCAAAGAATACCGAGGAAATAGAAATTACAGAGTTAAAAAGCTGTGGTATGCTTTGCGAAATCATTTGTCTTAGGGTATCGGTATCGTTGGTGTAATGGCTCATAACATCGCCGTGGGAGTGGGTATCAAAATATTTTACGGGCAGGGTTTGCATATGGGAAAACATTTTATCTCTGACAGATTTTAAGGTGCCCTGCGCAACAGACACCATAATTACGTTATACAAGTATCCCGCAATAATGCCTAAAGCGCAAACAACAGCCATTGTAATAACTGCCTGTAAAAGCGGCATATAATCGGGGGTGCCGCCGCCGTTTGCCACCTTTACCATAGGCATAATATACTCATCTAAAAGGGTGCCGACTGCGGAGGATACCGCAACGTTTACAATTGCGCTTATAACAATGCAAACAAAAACTAAGATTAGTCTGAACTTATATTTCCCAAGCAGTTTAATAAGTCGGGCTGCTGTTTTTTTATCCAGCTTTGCTTTTGGGGCTCCGGGTCCCATACCCGGTTTTCTCATAGGTCTGGGTCCTCCCATCATTCGGACATCACCCCTTTCTGCTGTGAGAAGTATACTTCTTTATAAATTTCGTTGTTTTCTAAAAGCTCTTTATGTGTTCCAACGCCGTTAATTTTACCGTCGTCTAAAACTATTATTTTATCTGCCTGCTCTACCGATGAAATTCTCTGAGCGATTATAAGCTTGGTGGTGTCGGGAATTTCTTCGCTGAACGCCTTTCTTATAAGCATATCGGTTTTGGTATCTACCGCGCTTGTAGAGTCATCTAAAATTAAGATTTTTGGCTTTTTAAGAAGCGCTCTTGCAATACAAAGTCGCTGCTTTTGACCGCCCGAAACGTTGGTACCGCTCTGCTCAATTAAAGTATCGTAGCCATCGGGGAACTGAGTTACAAATTCATCTGCCTGAGCAAGCTTGCAGGCATGAATTAACTCATCATCGGTGGCGTTTTCATTACCCCAACGGAGATTTTCCTTAATGGTGCCCGAAAACAGCTCATTTTTTTGTAAAACTACCGCAACCTGATTTCTGAGCGCCTGCATATCATACTCGCGAACGTCCCTGCCGCCTACAAAAACGGCGCCGCTATTTACATCGTAAAGTCTTGGAATAAGGCTAATAAAGGTAGATTTTGCGCTACCTGTTGAGCCTATAATTCCCACCGTTTCGCCCGAAGAAATTTTAACGCTTATGCCCTTTAAGCAGTCGCCGCCCTTTTCCTCGGCTCTGCCGTAGCTGAATACTACGTTTTTAAATTCAATACTGCCGTCGGCAATCTCAAATACGGGGTTTTCGGGGTTTTTAAGGTCGGTTTCTTCCGAAAGAACTTCGCAAATACGCTCGGCAGAGGCTCTTGATATTGTGAGCATTACAAATATCATAGAAAGCATCATAAGGCTGGACAGCACCTGCATAGAATATGTAATCATACTCATAAGCTGACCCTCGGTAAGGCTAGAGCCTACAATAAGCTTTGCGCCAAACCAAGCGATAAGTAGCATTGATGTATACATACAGGTTTGCATAAGGGGTGAGTTAAAGGCAATAAGCCGCTCTGCCTTTACAAAATCGTTGTAAATATCGCCCGATGCAGATTCAAACTTCTGCTTTTCATAGTCGGCGCGGACAAAGGATTTTACAACCCTTACTCCCCTTAAATTTTCCTGAACAACATTGTTGAGTTTATCGTACTTTTTAAAGGTGCGCTTGAAAATTGGGTGCGCGTGGCTCATAATAAGCCAAAGTCCAACCGCCAAAACGGGAATGGCGAATAAAAATATAAGTGAGAGGTTTTTGTTTACCGTAAATGCCATTATAAGCGAGAAAAGGAAAATTGCAGGACTTCTAAAGGCAATGCGGATTACCATCTGAAAGGAGTTTTGAAGATTTGAAACGTCGGTAGTAAGGCGTGTTACAAGGCTGGAGGTTGAAAATTTATCAATACTTCTGAAAGAAAACTCCTGAATTTTGTGGAACATATCGTGCCTTACGTTTTTTGCAAAGCCTGCCGAAGCAACCGCCGCAAAACGCGCCGAAAGACTACCAAAAGCCATTGAAAGACCGCAACAACCAACCAAAATAAGGCAGCTGTAGGCAACGTAGCTCATATCCCCCTTGTTTATGCCGTTATCAATAAGCTTTGCCATTATAAAGGGAATAATGGTTTCCATAACCACTTCCATCATAATGGTTAGCGGCGCAAGGACAGTTTGCAGCTTATATTCTCTAATGCATTTAGCAAGTTTTTTTAACATTAAACCGCTCTCCTATCGAAAAATAATCTACCCTTTATTTTACCACCGCAGAAAAATTATGTCAATAAATATAAATTACAAGAAAGTAAATAAACCATTAATTATTTTACAATATTTTTAAGTCTTTTATTAGCGGCTAAAAGATAGTAGATTATAGCGCTGCCAACAACCTGAACCACATTGCCCCAGATAGAAATAACGGGCGAAATCCAGTTTGAAAAAATAAGCGCTTCGGCTAGGTAATAACCGCCTACGGTTATAAAAAGCGCGGGCAAGGGCGCAAGGATGTTTTGCCTTGAAAGTAATTTATCCCCCTTGGAGGTAAAGCAAAAAGCAGTAAGCATTTTAATAATTACGGTAAAGGGTATCCACTCGGCGCCGCCGCAAAAAAGGTCACCTAAACCGCCGCCTATTCCCGCCGCCGCTAAAGCGTAGGGCTTTGGAAGAAGTGACGCCGCCAAAAAAATAAAAGCATCTCCAAAATGAAGATAGGCGGAATTTGCGCCGATTTTAATGGGTATATGAAAAAACCAAGCAATAAATACCGCTATAAGCGCCGCAAAAAGTGATGCAAGCGCAATATTATAAATAGTCTTTTTATTTTTCATAAAAACTTCTCCTTTTTGTTTGATTTTTTAGCCAAAAATATTTTAACATTTATTTTTATACTATACAAGCGTTAAAATCGGCATAAAATTTATACTTTTTGCGCTTTGGTTAGGTTATTTTTATGCAAATTATTAAATTTTTTCGTTTTGTTGACAACTAATTGCTCTTTGTGTTATATTATTATAATAATATAATTATGCTAAAACTTACTGATTTTGTTTAATTTCCCGAAAGGATTTTTTAATATGGATTGGACCGAAATTAAAATTAAAGTTCCCACCGAAGCCACCGATGAAGCGGCGGCTATTGCTAATATGGCGGTATCTCACGGAATATATATTGAAGATTATTCCGATTTGGAGCAGGGCGCTATGGAGATTGCTCACATTGATTTAATCGATGAAGAGCTTGTTAAAAGTGACCGCACCCATTCAATAATTCACATTTATCTTTCTAAAGAAGTAAATCCTAAAGAGAGTGTTGAATACATCACCGAACGCCTTTCGGCGCTTAATATTGAGCATGAGGTTTGTGAGCTTGATATTTCCGAAGCCGAGTGGGAAAACAACTGGAAGCAGTTTTTTAAATGCACCGAGATTGGAAAGCGCCTTTGCATTAGACCAAGCTGGGAAGAGTATGATAATAAGGATAACCGCGTGGTGCTTAGCATTGACCCCGGCGCCGCATTCGGTACAGGCACGCACGCCACCACCTCTATGTGTCTTGAAGCGCTTGAAAAGCTCGTTACCCCCGATATGACAGTGCTTGACATTGGCTCGGGCAGCGGTATTTTGTCAATTGCCGCCATACTTCTTGGCGCAAAGGACGTTGTGGGCGTAGATATTGACCCCGTAGCCGTTAAGGTTGCTAAAGAAAACGCCGAGCTTAACGGAGTTTCAAACAAGGCTAAATACATTTTAGGTAATCTTGACGAAGAGATAACCGATTGTTATGATATAGTAGTGGCAAACATAGTTGCCGATGCAATTATTTTTCTTGCCGATTCTGCCAAAAAGCATATGAAGAAGGATGGCTACTTTTTATGCTCGGGTATAATTGATATAAGGGCAGAAGAAGTAGAAAAAGCCCTTTGTGAAAAAGGCTACACCATTATTCAAAAAATGACCCACGATAACTGGGTGGCTTTTTTGGCAAAATAAAGGAGTAAAAAAGTGATAGAATTTGATGAACTAAGATTAAAGCTTGAGGGTATGAAAAACGAGGTTGAAGCTCTGCGAGATGCTCTTGGGCTTGAACAGTTAGAAAAAGAGATAGAAGAGCTTGAAAACAGCACCACCCTGCCCGGCTTTTGGGATGACCAGAGCCACTCAAGCGAAGTTTTAAAGAAAATCAGCGTTAAAAAGGGTAAGGTTGAAATGTGCTCTACCCTTTTGGCACAGTATGATGACCTTTTAACCCTTATTTCACTTGCAAATGAGGAAGAGGACCTTTCCCTTTTGGAAGAAATTACCGAGGGCTGCGCCGATTTTGAAAGCAAGCTTTCTGCCGCTACACTTTCCACACTGCTTACGGGCGAGTATGATAGCAAAAACGCTCTGCTCACCTTCCACGCAGGTGCGGGCGGCACCGAAGCGCAGGACTGGAACGAAATGCTTGTGAGAATGTACACCCGTTGGGGCGAGGCTCACGGCTTTAGCGTTAAAATGCTAGACTTTTTAGACGGTGAAGAAGCAGGTCTTAAAAGCGCAGTTTTGCAGATTGAAGGTGTAAACGCCTACGGCTATTTAAAGGGCGAAACGGGAGTTCACCGCCTTGTTAGAATTTCCCCCTTTGATTCATCAGGCAGAAGGCACACCTCCTTCGCCTCCCTTGAAGTTATGCCCGAAATTGATGATGACGTGGATATTGACATTCGCCCCGAGGATTTAAAGGTGGATACCTACCGTTCGGGCGGTGCGGGCGGTCAGCACGTTAATAAAACCGAATCGGCGGTGCGTATTACCCATATTCCAACCGGAATTATAGTTGCCTGTCAGAACGAACGCAGTCAGCACCAAAACCGCGAGGTTGCCCTTAAAATGCTTAAATCCAAGCTCATAGAAATTAAAGAGCGTGAGCATTTGGATAAAATTGAAGATATTAAGGGTGTGCAAAAGGAAATTGCTTGGGGCTCGCAGATACGCTCTTACGTGTTTATGCCCTACACCTTGGCTAAGGACCATCGCACAAATTTTGAAAACGGTAATATAAACGCCGTAATGGACGGCGATTTAGACGGCTTTATAAACGCCTATCTAAAGGCGGTGTCGCTCGGCGAAATTAAAAATTAAGTAGGTAATAAAAATTGAAAAATATTAAAATTTTTGTATTTTCTGCCTTTGCCCTTGTTTCCACCGTAATTATACGCGCTATTCAGCTTTTGTTTTTAACCGATTTTAAAACAGGCTTTTATAAAGAGGGTATGGAAACCCTTGGCTCGGGACTTATGGCGTTTTTGGTAATTACAATCACCTTGGCTTCATCACTTATATTTGCTTCAAAAACGCAAAGGCTTATTTCAAATCCAAGCTCTACCCTGCTAAGCGCCTCAATGCTTTTTGCAGGTCTTGCAAATATTGTTGAGCCCTTTTTTGGCAGTAGCTCACTATCGGCGGTGCCTGTAGCTTTTTTAGGTATAAGAACAATTTTGGTTGTGCTTTCGGGATTTGTTTTTTGCTACTTTGCAATTGCAATGCTTACCGAACGAAAACCCAACTCCGCCCTTAGCATTGTGCTTGTTATAAGCTGGGTTGCAAGGCTTATGACATCCTTTATTTGTTTTTCAAAGATGTCTAACATATCGGAAAACCTTTATGACATTTTAATGCTTGTTTTCACACTAATTTTTATACACCTTTTTGGAAAAACGCTTTGCGGTATCGGAGCAGGTAAAACAAATAAACTGCTTTTTGCCTCAGGCATTGCGGCAGTGCTTTTTTCAGCCGCAAGCTCTATCCCCTTTATTATTGCCCAATTTTTTGAGCAGGTTAAAATTGTTCACACCCCAACCGACAACCCCATCACAGGGCTTTTTATGGCGTTTTTCATAAGCGTTTACCTTGTGGAAATCTCACGCGAAAATAAAGCCGAATAATAAACTTGAAACTCTGCAAGGGTAGGTAATTCGCCTACCCTTGTTTTTTGTTTAAAATGTGATTTGTGTTTTTGTATATACAAAAACGCGGCAGAACCGCTAAATTTGATTCTGCCGCGTTTATTTTAGATATTTAATTTTAAATTAGTGAAGGGTAACGTCCCAACCGGCTACATACTGTGACAAATAAACTAAATCAAAAAGATTTACCGCTCCGTCACCGCTAACGTCTAAAGCGGCTTCATTAACATCTACGTTCCATCCTGCTAAATATTTAGCTAAAACAGAAAGGTCTTCCATATCCACTTCGCCCGCACCATCAATGTCGCCTAAAACGAAGTTTTTGTGACCGCATACGTCACAAACAGCATTGTCACCATAGGCGTGCTCAGCATCGCCTATACAACTGTTATAATACCAGGTAGCATCAGTAAGTTTTGAATTGTAGGAGCCAATAGAAAGTTTTGCTTTATCTTCCTCACTTCCACGGTAATATACGGTTTTTAAGCTAGAGGAATAAAAAAATGCATAAGAACCTATACTTGTTACGCTATCCCCGATGGTGATGCTTGTTAGGCCAGTGCAATAATAAAATGCCCAATCACCTATACTTGTTACGCTATCGGGAATGGTGATGCTTGTTAGGTTATAGCAATAATAAAATGCATCAACACCTATACTTGTTACGCTATCCCCGATGGTGATACTTCTTAGATTAATGCAATTAGAAAATGCCCAATCACCTATACTTGTTACGCTATCGGGGATGGTGATGCTTGTTAGTCTAGAGCAAGAATAAAATGCAAAACCACCTATACTTGTTACACTATCTGGAATGGTGATACCCATTAGGCTAGTGCAAAATTCAAATGCAGAATCACCAATACTTGTTACGCTATCCCCGATGGTGATGCTTGTTAGGCTAGTACATTCTCTAAAGGCAGAAGAACCTATACTTGTTACGCTATAACCACCTAAGGTGGAAGGAACAGTTACTGCACCGCTAATTGACGTACTAACATCTGTAATAGTTGCTTTACCACCCGATACCGAATAGGTATAATAACCTTCCGATAATGCACTTGCCTTAAATTCAAATGCACCTAGCGGCATAGCGGTTATTATAAGAACAATCGCAAGAAATATTGAGAGTAGTTTTTTCATTATATATTCGCCTTCTATTCTGTTTTTAAAGGTTATTTATCCTTTGGTGTTAGTGCCGTGATTAAGCCTTGTGCTATTATTCTTGTTGTGAAATCGTTAGGATGATTTACGTTGGTGTTAAGGTAATCAATAGCCTTTTTGCTTTTAATAACCTCTACAAATTGGTCGGTAAGCTTTACAAGGGCTACGCCTTCATTATCATCTGCTATATATTCAAGTTCATCCTGATAGCCTAAAAATACTTCCGGTACATAGGTTGTGGCGGCGGTATTGGGAAGTGACTGCGACCACAAAAGCACTTCTGCATCGGTATTATCTACTTCAAGATTATAGTCGTTAAATCCGTGAATGATATTTTGCATATTGCTGTAGAAGTCATCGCTTGACATTTTAGCGGTGGCATCGTTACCGCCGTATGCCAAAATCATAAGGTCGGCTTTATAGCCCTCGCCCAAATAGTCAAGTCTTCCTCTGATGGCACTTGCGCCCCAGTTGCTCTTGGTACCGCCAAGCGCTAATATTTTAACATTTACCATCGCATCGGGATAAAGCTTTTCAAGCCCTTCCTTTAACATTTCAGGCCAGGCGGGTGTGTAAGGAGGCACGTTAAGCACGTTACTGCCAACATCACCGATTTTAGAATAAATAGAGTCTACGTAATTAAGACCGCTGGAGCTCCAGCCGGTAGAAATGGAGTCGCCGTAAACTACAATATTTACCTCTTCTCCCTTTTCAAGCTTTTTGAAAACGTTGGGAATTTTATCTTGAACCGACTCAATCTTAATAGGATTATAACCCTCTTCACCCTGCCACTCAGCCTTATGCTCATAGGTAACGGCAATAGCGTATTTTACGTAAGCGTAGTCGTTTATAAACTCTAAATATTTTCCATCAGCGGTGGGGAATGCGTTTTCAGTTTCGGTTGTAAGAGCGCCCTCATAAACGGGAATTCTTGAATTTTCCAAACGCTTAATAAGTCCGTCTGCGGTTATTTCATAATCCAAGCCCTCAACATAGCTTGTATAAAGGTCATAAGAGCGTACCGAAATTGCTTCGCTTATGGGGTAAAGAAGCTTTGCGGTTTCTCTGCCGGGGACAAAAAGCGCGGTTTCGTGATAAACGGTGTTGCCCTGCCAAACAGGAGTTGCGGCTACGTCGTAATTATATTTTGTAAGGTCGTTGCCGTTTTTATCCTCGTTTACGTTAAGGCGGTCGTCATCACCTTCACACTCTACCTTAATTTTCACCTTGCTTTTGGCAACAAAGCTGTAAATGCCTTTTTCGTTTGGTGTAAGGGTTTCGGAATTAACCTTTACTTCGGGGGTAAGTCCGTTTGCGGTAACTACCTTAAACTCTATTTTATCATTTGGGAAAATAGTATTGGGAGTAGCGGTAATAAGCTCTACCGAGGATGCCTTGGTATTTTCAATAATAACCTCACTTTTAGGGGTATTTTCGGCAAGGGAAAGGTTAATATCATCTACAAGGCAAACGGTTTTGCCACTTTCCTTGCTTTTAGCGGTAAACTTAACGCCAAAAGCCGCGTTTTCTACCTCTTCCTTGGTTTCAAAGTTCACTACAATCTTTCGCCAGGTGTTTGGAGCAAAGCTGCTAGTGAAAACTTCTTTATAGCTTGTGCCTACGCCTGAAAGCTTTGTTATACTTCCTGCCTCTTCCGACTTTTTAAGGTCATATATACCGCAGTCAATTCGGCTTATAAAGCAATCAGCCTCTTCAGTTTTGCAGTAAAAGAAAAAGGAAAGTGAATATTTTGTATTTGGCAACAAGGTCATAGGGGCTGTTACAGTTTGATTATAAACCTTATATTCCATTGACTTTTCCCCCGTATAAGCATTAGAATTTGTAACGGTAACGTTTGCGGCAACGAAGTCTTCGCCTTTAAACGCTTTACCCTTAGGCGAATAGGCTAAAACCTTGTCGTTCGCAATATCGCCTGCGGCATCAAACAAAACTGTGCCCGACTCATACTCTTCAAAATCCAAGGCAAATTCTACCTTTCTTTCTGCCTCAAAAAGTGAGCAGGATGCCAAAATTCCAAGACAACTAAAGGTCAAAATAACGGAAAGTAAAACGGATAAACATTTTTTCATAAAACATCACCCCAAAATTATTGATATAAATAAAGCTGACCGTTTGCGCTTAAAATTTTGTTAATACCGCTAATGTATTTTAGCTCTACCTCGGAACCATCTTTTGTGCCTTGCCATACATCGCCAATGGCAACTGCGCCCGTGGCGGGGAATTTATCGGTGCTGGTTTTAAAGGCTTCGGTAGTAAAGGTTGCCGATTTTGTTGTGGTTTTGGGGGTTCCGCCCTTGTTGGCATCAACAACCTCACAGCTTCCCTTTTTAAAATCAAAGTGAACCTCGGCAAACTGCGAAATAAGCTCGGCTTCAAAGTCAACCTTAGTTTTATAAGACTCGTTATCTAAAACAATTTGATGCTCATCCTTAAGCCTAATGCCTGCCGAACAGTTCATATGGGTAACATCGCCAAGATTGTTTTCAAAGTAATCCTGAGTGAAGCCGGTTTCAAAATACTGCGACCAATTTTCGGCTGTGATGGTAACTTCTACAATTTCCTTATTTTTTTCTTTGCAGGCGCAAAACGAAAGACAACAAAGCAAAGCAAGAAACACTGCTAAAAATCTTTTCATAAAACATTCTCCTTAAAATAGAGTTTTGTATATTATATCACACCTGAAACAAATTTTCAATAAATCGGGAAGAAGAATAATAAAAAATAGCTGCAAAGCGAAGCACCAATTATTCAATATTCATTATTCATTTGAAAATCCGTTCTCTTTTAATGAATAATGAATATTGAATAATGAAAAATGAATAATACATAACGAAAATCCGCCCTCTTTCGAGAACGGATTTTCGTTTGGCTCTCGTGTCCGAAAAAGAACTGGTTGAAAACCGAGAAAATTCTTTACTATTTGTTTTTTATAACTACACGAACTATTATTCCAACAATAATTTGGGGTATACTTAAAACTATCGCTATGAGAATTGTAAATAGACCAATTTCCAATTCACCTGAAAAAATCATAAATATTCCAAGCACTATAATTACAAATATACCAAAAGTGAAAATACCAACAATGGTTTTAATTAAGATACGAGTGAATTTCCCAAATTTATTTGTTGGAACAATCCAAGCAAGAAACTCGAACCATGCGTCAAAAAGCATGTCCCCTATTAACTCAATTAAAAACATCTCATCACCGCCTTTTTGTGTATTATAGCATAAAAGCGGCGAAGCCGCAATAATTATTCATTATTCATCAGCGAACGAAGTGAGCGACTTCATTATTCATTATTCATTTGAAAATCCGTTCTCTTTTAATGAATAATGAATATTGAATAATGAAAAATGAATAATACATAACAAAAATCCGCCCTCTTTCGAGAACGGATTTTCGTTATGGAAAGGTTGTACAAATTCGATGCCTTTTGAATTTGTGACCTATGTGTTCGAACCACTACATATTTTTTATTTCTTCTTCTGACATTTCAACATATCTTTTATCTATAAACATAGTTTTAGTTGTATCTTTCATTTTTGATAAAAGTTCTGCTGTGTTAATGTTACACTGTAAATGTTCGTTTTCTCCATATTCATTTCTTGCAACGCAAATAAACTCGCCGTTATTCCAATCTATTTCAAAATGTGTAACAATTTTAGTACCATCCGTTACATCAAAAAAATCTTCTTGATTATCAATTATATATTCTCTAAGGACCTCATAAATAGCATCTTTACCTATTTTAATAATTCTATATTTATCTTCAGGAATTGTTTTTTTATTTTTAAAAAGTGCCATTGTATAATCACCGCCTCTTTGCGTATTATAGCATAAAAGCGGCGAAGCCGCAATAATTATTCATTATTCATCAGCGTAAGCGACTTCATTATTCATTATTCATTTGAAAATCCGTTCTCTTTTAATGAATAATGAATATTGAATAATGAAAAATGAATAATACATAACAAAAATCCGCCCTCTTTCGAGAACGGATTTTCGTTATGGTACGCCGGAAGGGATTCGAACCCCCGACCTTTTGGTTCGTAGCCAAACACTCTATCCA
>JAFSDM010000029.1 GCA_017436225.1 Clostridia bacterium
ACATTTTGTCGATAATAATTATTTTGTATATAGAGATATTAGCACCGGTTCAATCGTATTTTTTGATATTGATACAGATAAAGTGGTCGCTACTGTATCAACCGATACTTCGCCTAATAATTCCTTTGATAAGGCAAAGGTAATAAAAGACAACGTGATTTTATCCGATGGCTTTGGAATATACATTCATTCATTATTAAATAACAAAACATACATTGTGCATTCAAGAGAAAAAACAGATTTGGATGGAAATTATCCGTTTTATCTAGTTGGAAATACTGTACTTTTCTTTAATGATGATTTGGTGTTATGTGCTGCTGATTGCGATAAGAACAAGTCTGTTGAAATTTCAGCAGAAATGCAAATCAAATGTACAAACGGTGTTGATGCTTTTATAGTAGAAAATGATAATGGGAAATTTGTGATGCATATAATTAAGTAAGCTATCAACCTATATTTAAAAAGTGTGAAATATTGTGTTATTGTCCTAATAGTAAATCTATTATTATCTGTGTTTTAGCAACAACTTTGTTAAATTCGTAAGGCAAGGCAGGAATAACCATCATACTTTCGGCAATTTACTGCTTAAAAACAAAGTTTTCAACTGCACTTTTGTTAGTATGATTTTTAATGTGTCAGTATGATTTTTGTCATACAATCAAAAATAGAGTTATCTCGTAATTTCGGGATAACTCTATTTGCATATATAACTTGAAAATTACAATAAAAAATGTTATATTAAATTAAAGAAAAAGCTTGTTGTTATGCGGGATTTAGGGCTTGTGGAAATGATTTCCACAAGTTAAGGTGTTTGCTGATAACCAAGCCTCCCTCGTCAGAGGGAGCCAAGCTGTAGATTTGTCCCTATTTTAACACAACCATATAATACACATATAGGCGGTGGTGCTATGAAAAGTTTTGAAAATTTGCCAAACGGTTATAACGAAATTTATGCTGTTGACCTTCAAAAAAACAAAAAAGTGGCGTTGTTTGTAAATATGCTAGCTATTATAATTGCGGTTTTACTAACAGTACCTATGTGTTTTGTTGTACCTATATTTAATCTGTTCAGCATGGAAAGCGGTATGCAAAATTACATTATTCGATTTGCCGTTTTAATGGTATTAATAATTCTATATATGCTTCTTCACGAGCTTGTTCACGGAATTGCAATGAAAATTTGCGGAACTAAAAAAGTGAAGTATGGTTTTACAGGATTGTACGCTTTTGCCGGAAGTACTGATTATTATGATAAAACGGCATATATTTTCATTGCTTTAGCACCGGTTGTTCTTTGGGGAATTGTTCTTGCCGTTGTTAATCTGTTTGTTTCTGATGAGTGGTTTTGGGTAGTATATATTATACAAATTAGCAACTTATCAGGTGCGGCAGGAGATTTATTCGTAACCGTTAAGTTTTCGCGTTTGCCAAGTGATATATTAATACAAGATTATGGCGTTGGAATGAAAGTTTTTTCAAAAGAATAAGAAAATCAGGTTTTTAGACCAGTTCTTTTTCATACACGAATGACAAAAAATCCCGTTCACTTTAAGTGAACGGGATTTTTACTTCTTACCCCTTACCTTTTCCTTTTTACCTAAAACAAGCTCGTACACCCCGTAAACCACAATTGCTACTCCAAAAAGCTTTTTTAAAAGCTCGGCTTTAAAAAGTCCAACAAAAAATCCCGAAAGCAGTGTGGCCAGCGTTCCAATCAGCATTATGGGGAAAATAAACCTCCATTTAATTATTCCCTTTTTTGAATATATAAAAAGCGCCACCGCCGCCGTTGGCAAAAAGAAAATAAGGTTTATTCCCTGTGCGGTAAGCTGTTTAACATTTGCAAAAACGGTTAAATAAACAATAAGCACACTGCCGCCGCCAAGTCCCATTGCGCCACACGCTCCCGCCAAAATTCCAACCAATAGCTCTGCCGCAATATTCAACCTGAAATCAGCCTCCAACCCGCCCAAATCATAAACAAGGCAAACACCTTTTTAATTATTCGGGGTGATATTTTTTTCATTATATAGGTGCCAAGCACCGCCCCCAAAGCTCCGGCGGGTAAATAAACCACGCTCTGAGACAGGTCAACATACCCGCGCCACAAATAATTGACGGCGCTTACCAAGGTTATGGGAAAAATTATTGCCACCGCATTGGCGTGGGCAGATTTTCTTTCAAATCCCATTTCCATTAAAAGAGGCACCGCCGCAAGACCTCCGCCCGCTCCAAAGAAACCATTTACAAGCCCAATTACCGCTCCTTTTAGGTAATTTTTACTGCTAATTTTAAATTTTTTCAAAAAATCGCCTCTTTTTTTCATCTTAGGTATAGTATTTGCAGTTAAAAAGGTGTATAATAGTCTAAATACAAATTAATTTTAAGAAAGCGAGGCTGATTGTATTGCCTATTAAAATAAACAACGACCTGCCCGCAAGAGCCATACTTGAAAACGAGCATATTTTTGTTATGACCGAAACCAGAGCCTTGCATCAGGATATTCGCCCACTTAAAATTTTAATACTTAACCTAATGCCCAATAAAATTGAAACCGAAACGCAGCTTTTACGCTGTCTTTCAAACACCCCCCTGCAAATTGAGGTTACTTTAATGCAAACCTCCACTCACAAGGCAAAAAACACCTCGCCCGAGCATCTGCTTAACTTCTACACCACATTTGAAGAGATTAAAACCCAGCAGTTTGACGGACTTATAATCACAGGCGCCCCCGTAGAACTGCTCCCGTTTGAGGAGGTTGAATATTGGAACGAGCTTAAAGAGATTATGGATTGGTCTAAGGACAATGTTTTTTCCACTCTACATATTTGTTGGGGTGCTCAAGCGGGTCTTTTCCACCATTACGGAATTGAAAAAGAGGCTCTTCCTAAAAAGCTTTCGGGCGTTTTTAAAGTAGATATTCTAACCGAAAAATCCCGTCTTTTCCACGGTATGGATGATTTTCTTTACGTGCCGCAGTCGCGCTACACCGCCTCCCGCCGTGACCAGATAGCAAACCACCCCGACCTTAGAATAATGTCCGAGTCGGATGAGGTTGGCGTTCACCTTGTAGGAGATAACCACGGCAGACAGTTTTTTATAATGGGTCATCACGAATATGACCGTGGCTCCCTTGCCGCCGAATACGCAAGGGATGTTGCAAAGGGCATAAATCCTGAGGTGCCCAAAAACTACTTCCCCAATAACAACCCCGAAAATCCACCTTCTGCAAGGTGGCACGTTTACGCAAGTACCCTTTTTACAAATTGGCTTAACTACTTTGTTTACCAAACAACTCCGTATGAGCTTAAAAAATTAAAGGAAAAAACCGAAATATGAACATTTACATAACCTCCGAGCAGATTGGCTTGCAGGGCTATTGGGTAACCGATATTCTTGCGGGAATTGCTAAGGAAGCTTTGAAAAAAAACATAACCATTGCTGATTACACGGGCGAAAAGCCTGAGCTTACAGATGAATACACAAGGCCCTTGGTTTTTGCAATCGGTCATTCCTATCAGTGGTTGGAAAACACCTGCCGCCAAATGAAGAAAAAGGGGGTAGAGCCCCTAATTGTAAATGCAGGACTTGATATTTACACCGAAACATTGGATGCCGCAGGCTTTGTAAGCTTTGGAATTCAAAAGGCTATACACCAGATTATGAGATATCTCATTCAAAACAAGCGCACAAGAATTGCATTTTTCGGCGCCCACGATGAAACCCATTCCGACCAGATTAAAATTGATGAATTTTTAAAGCTCTGCACACATATGCAGCTGCCTCTTGGTCCGTCTGATGTTTACAGAGACCTTACAATTTCAGACTGCGCCAAAAGCTTTGAGCTTAATATGCACCGCTACAATGCCGTTATTTGCTCAAGCGATGCCGCCGCAGTTTACCTTTTAAAATGGTTAGAGGAAAGGGGCAAAAGCTCTCCTGCCGACCTTTTTGTAATAGGCTTTGGCAACACCTTAATTTCCAAGGCGGTTAAGCCCTCACTTACCACCGTTGAAAACGATTTTGTAGAGCTTGGGCGTCAGGCGGTTAAGCTTCACCAGTTTTTGCAACGCAATACCGATATTGCAACCTCTACCGTTTTGGTTGACTGCCCACTTATAGAACGCCAAACCACAGGTGAAGCAAGGCTTAAAAAATCCAATCCCCGCTCCGCTTCAAACAGTATGCCCCTTTATGATGCCGACCCCGATATTTTAACCGCGCTTCAGCTTGAAGAGCTGCTTAGAATGTGGGATGATATTGACCGACAGATTATAGATGGTCTTTTAAACAAAAAAACCATTATAAGCATTGCAGACGGACTTTTTGTTTCGGTAAGCGCCGTTAAATACCGCATTAAAAAAATGCTTACCGCCGCCAGCTTTAAAAATAAAGAGGAGCTTGCCGAGGTTATAAGAAAATATAACATCACCTAAAGCCTTGCAAGATTAAACTAAAGTAAAAAGCGCCGAAATATGCCGCTTTGAGGCGGGTTCGGGTTTAACTGCTCACCCTAAATTAAGACAAAATAAAACCGATAGATTATGCTCATTTGCCATAACCTATCGGTTTATTGTTTATCATTTAATCATTTGCAAAACTTTAAAACTATTTCTTTCATTTTATCAAAGTTTTGTTCCATCTCCAAAACAAGCTTAAGCTGTGTGCGGCAACGGACTAAATTGTGGTCGGGATATTTTGTTTTAAAGTAGGTATCCCCCTCTAAAAAGTCGGTTAAAAATCTCATACCGCACTCAATTGTCATCATCTTTGCGCCCTCGGGCATAAGCATAATTTCGCTGTTTTCAAGCTGACCGCCCGTGCCTGTTAAAAATCCCTCTGCAAACGCCGAAAACATATCAAGCCTGAAATCCACCTTTGATATATCCTTTTCATCCTCGGCGGCGGTGGTTGCGCCCGAGCGTATAGCATCGCCAAAATCTGTTACCGAAAAGCCGGGCATTATTGTATCTAAGTCTATAACGCAAAGTGCCTTGTGAGTCGCTTTATCAAGCATTGCATTGTTTGTTTTTGTGTCATTATGGCTAACGCGAAGGGGTAGCTTTCCCTCGCTGTGCGCCTTTGCCAAAAGCGAATAAAAATCGGCGCGCTTCATAATAAAGTCGATTTCTTCCTTTGCCCTTTCCGCTCTGCCAACCTTATCTTCCTTTACTGCCTTTAAAAAGTTTTCATACCTCTTGGCGGTGTTATGAAAATCAGGCAAAACTTCAATAAGCTCTTCGGCGGGAAAATCGCTCAAATCATGCTGAAACTTACCAAAAGCCACTCCGCACTCGTAAAAATCTTCGGTGTTTTCAAGGGTTTCAATGCAAATGGCATCCTCAATAAAGCGATACATACGCCAATAATTTCCATATTCATCCATAAAAAAGGTTTTGCCATCATCGGTGGGAATAATCTCTAAGGTTCCGCGTGGGTCGGTTATTTTCTTTTTAAGATGGTTAATAACCTTTTCTATGTTTGACATAACGTGGGCGGGTTTTCTAAAAATTAAGCTATTTATGGTCTGCAAAACATAGGCGGTTTTGCCCACGCCTTGCTCATTGCTGACAATTCGAAAGGTGTCATTTATATGACCGTTTCCAAAGGGGCGTATTTCAACAATTTCTCCCGAAATTTGAAAACGCTCAAGCGCAGCTTTAACTATATCTAAATTGCTCTTTTCCATTTTAATTTTTCCTTTCAGGCAGGACTTAATTCCCCTTAAAGCCTGCCAATACGATATAAATTATAAATAATTTACTTGACAACTTCTATTGAAAAAAGTACAATTATTAGTATAATATCGCAATTAAATTGGTAGGTGAGAAAAATGGATATACTTACTCTTATAAAACATTTGCATAATATTTCAGGAGCCAGAGTTTCGGTTCACAGTGTTACGGGGGATGAGCTTTATGCCTGTCCGTCCGCACTTTTGCCCTTTTGCGCTAAAATTCAAAAAAAGGTGATTGCCCAAAGAGCCTGCGAGGAATGTGATAAAAACGCCTACTCAAAGCTCTCCGCAATCAATAGTCCCTACATTTACCATTGCTCCTGCGGTTTGCTTGAGGCTATTGCGCCCATACGCCGCGATGGCGAAGTTGCCGGCTACTTAATGATGGGTCAGGTAACGGATGCCAACACCGATAATAAGGATCACATTTTAAAAAGCAGTCGCGCGTTTTTTGGCAGTGATGAAGAACAGCTTGAATACTTCAATAAAATTTTAACCCTTGAATATAACAAGTTTGAAAGCTATGCACAAATAATGGGCGTTTTGGCAGAGTATATAACAAATCATAACAGATTTTTCTATAAGGCAGACGGCATAGCCGAGCTTACAAAAAAATACATTCACCAAAATTTTGCAAAGCCACTGACCCTAAACAGCATAGCCAAAAGATTTGAATGTTCAAAATCCACCGTTATGAATCAGTTTAAAAGCAAGTATGGTGTTTCGGTAATAGCCTATCTTAATACCGTGCGCCTGAAGGAAGCCAAAAAGCTCATATGTGACACCGAGCTTTCCTTTAAAGAGATTGCCTCCGAATGTGGTTTTTATGACCAAAATTATTTTTCAAAGCAGTTTTCAGAAAACTTTGGTTGCTCCCCCACCGAGTTTAGAAAGGAATATAAAAAATCAAAAGGCTATTTCACATTTAATTAAATTAGGCAAAACACCAAGAGTTTTTAGGGATGTCGAGGCGCCATCCCCTACGGTTTGAAATTCCATTTGGAATTTCAAACTACAATTTATCGCGCCACGTAATCAACCACACCAACGCAAAAATTAAGGCAAAAAGAAAACCCCGAAAACCAAAAATGGTTTCGGGGTTTTTGAATACTCTTTGAAATAAGAAATTATCTCTTTGAGAACTGAGGTGCACGACGTGCGCCTTTAAGACCGTATTTCTTACGCTCTTTCATTCTTGGGTCACGAGTGAGAAGACCTGCTTTTTTAAGAGTAGGACGAAGCTCCTCATCGAACTGTAAAAGAGCACGGGAAAGACCGTGACGGATAGCGCCAGCCTGACCTGTTACACCGCCGCCTGCAACGCGACATACGATGTCAAACTTGCCTTCAGTAGCAGTAAGGTCGAGGGGTTGACGAACGATAAGCTTTAAGGTCTCTAAACCAAAATAATCATCAATATCACGATCGTTGATAGTGATTTTACCGGTACCGCTGTATACACGAACACGAGCTACAGAGCTCTTTCTTCTACCGGTGCCGTAAAAATAAGGCTTTCCTTCAAACATGATTTACTTCTCCCTTCTTAAAATTCCCAAACTTCGGGTTTCTGAGCAGCGTGCTTGTGAGCATCACCGCTGTATACGCGAAGACGGGTAAGTGCCTTGCGGCCGATGGTGGTATCGGGAACCATTCCCTTAATAGCCAAAGTCATAGCAAGCTCGGGACGGGTTGCCATAAGAGTTTTGTACTGAACCTCTTTAAGGCCGCCGATATAGCCGGTATGACGACGATAATACTTATTCTCAAGCTTTTTGCCGGTGAGAATAGCCTTATCAGCGTTGATAACAATTACGTGATCGCCACAATCAACGTGTGGTGTGAACTCGGGCTTAACCTTACCTCTTAAAAGGTCAGCAGCTTTAACAGCTACACGTCCGAGGGGTTTGCCTGCTGCATCAATGATGTACCACTTGCGTTGTACTTCTGCAGGTTTTGCCATAAAAGTAGACATAACATTTCCTCCAACTTAATTTTTACGAATTTCAATTCGACGCCCAAGTATAATACCATATTAAAGCATCTTTGTCAACAGCTTTTTCGAAAAAATTTAATTTATATTTTACAATCTCGTTTTTTCTTCGATTTGCTCCGTTTTTCTCGCGTTTCCTAATTTATTATTTTTGTAAAATTTTATTTATTTTTGCTTTTTTTAAAAAAATATGTTAGAATAAAAGAAACTTTTTTAAAAGGTGGTGCTTTTAGTATGTTTAATTTGCCGCATCAGGTAGACTTTGCTTTAAATAAGCTTATCGCCGCAGGCTATGAAGCCTTTATTGTCGGCGGCTGCGTCAGGGATATTCTGCGCCAAAAAGCACCCTCCGATTATGACATAACCACCTCTGCCGAGCCGGAGCAAACAAAAGCCGTTTTTGAGGGCGAAAAAATCATTGAAACGGGGCTTAAGCACGGTACCGTAACTCTTTTAAAGGATGGTATGCCGCTAGAGATAACCACCTACCGCATTGATGGAGCTTATGCCGACAACCGCCGCCCAACCAGCGTGCAGTTCACCAAAAGCTTAACCGAAGACCTCGCCCGCCGTGATTTCACAATAAACGCTATGGCTTTTTCTGAAAAAACGGGGATTGTGGATCCATTCGGCGGCGAAGCCGACCTTCAAAACAAAATCATTCGCTCGGTTGGTGATGCCGACCGCCGTTTTAATGAAGATGCTCTCAGAATTATGCGGGCAATCCGCTTTGCATCGGTTTTAGGCTTTAAAATTGAAGAAAGCACAAAAAAGTCCATCTTCAAAAACAAAAACCTTTTAAAAAATATAAGCTCCGAGCGCATCGCCGCCGAGCTTGTAAAGCTTCTGTGCGGAAAAAACGCAAAACAGATTATTGTAGATTATTTTGAAGTTTTAGAGGTAATACTGCCCGAAATCGGCAAAATGAAAAACTTTAACCAAAACAATCCGCACCATATATACCCCCTGCTTGAGCACACCGCCATAGCGGTAGAAAACACCCCCGCCGAACCGCCGCTTCGCCTTGCTATGCTTTTGCACGACTGCGGAAAGCCCGACGCACTTACAATCGATGAGCAAGGAGTAAGCCATTTTTACGGTCACCCTGAAATCAGCGCCCAAAAGGCTAAAGCCGCTCTTTCAAGGCTTAAACTTGACAATGCCACGGTAAATTTGGCGGTGGAGCTAATAAAGCATCACGATGCCGACATAACGCCTACCGAAAAATCGGTAAAAAAAGCGCTGAACAAATACACACCCGAAGTTTTTTTCAAGCTTTTAGAGGTGAAAATGGCAGATAATCTTGCTCAAAACCCAAAATACAACAGAATAGATGAAATTAAAGCCCTTAAAACTATGGCTACCGAAATAATAAACAAAAACGATTGCTATTCTATAAAACAGTTGGCGGTAAACGGCAGGGACCTTATAAATATAGGTATCCCCGCCGGCAAGGAGCTTGGCAAAGCCCTCGATTTTCTACTAAATGCCGTAATAAACGAAAAGGTGGAAAACAAAAAAGAAAATCTGCTTTCATATTTAAAAGAAAAAGGCGGTTTTAATTCTTGACAAACCGCCCCATACCCATTATAATTATATGGCAGTTAAATTTAATATGGAGACGTATCGAAGTGGTCATAACGGGGCTGACTCGAAACATAGTCGGGTCTGTCACAACTGTATCTCCGTAAACCCTTTATTTATCGGGGGTTTGGGGACTTCGGTTTGCATTTTCAGAATTCTGCATCTCGCAGTTTTCTCGCAATTTAGGTTTTGGCTTTGCCTTTACAATTTTATATGGAGACGTATCGAAGTGGTCATAACGGGGCTGACTCGAAATCAGTTAGGGAGCAATCCCCCGCGAGTTCGAATCTCGCCGTCTCCGCCAAGGACAACCGTAATCTTAGGATTGCGGTTGTTTTCTTTTTGTGGTACAATAATATTAAAACTACGAAAGGAGTTTTACGATGACTAATATTAATCTTTTTTGGTCGGTGTATAAAAATCTCGAGAACGAATTATTAACACTCACAAAATACATACATTTTTCAGACAAGCAATTAACTGTTTATTCTATGCATATAGGAGACTTAATTGTTAGATGTGCAATAGAAATTGAAGCCATATCTAAAGCCCTGTACGAACAACTTGGCGGAAATATGTCACCTGTTGATTCCGATGGCAATAATAGAGATTTGTATTTTGATACAGACTGTATCGAGCTTTTAGAGCAGCAGTGGCATCTTAGCCAGAAAAAACTGTCAATCACATCAATTTCCACCTATTTCGAAGACGAAGATACTTTATTTATTTGTCCCCTAAAGAAAGCCAACAAGAGAGGAACCAGCGGTTGCAAATGGAAACAAGCGTATCAAGCTATTAAGCACAATCGTTTAGAGTCATTAAAAATGGCAACGTTGGGAAATTTGATAAATGCGTTGGGAGCCCTTTATATCTTGAATTTGTATTACAAATCAGATGTTTATGAACTAAATAATAGTGGCACAAACTTTGATGATAGGGTTGGATCAAGTTTCTTTTCTGTTTTATGCTATCACGCCACAGGCTTAACGATGTCTTATGATATGGACGATAATAATATTTGGACAAGTTCTAAACTTGGTTTAGAAGAAAGTCTCTATGTTATGCGTTATACAGAAGAATCATATATAAATATGCATAAAGCGTTTTGCTTGGATGCGGAGATAACTGAGCAAAACTTTACAAAATCAACAATTATTCAAAATTATTTGAAAGAACATCCTGAATCTGCAGGAAAAAACATAACTCAAATTTGCATTGAAGCTGGTGGTGACAATCTGCTAATGAGCATTGTTTCTTTTAAGCACACTAGGAAAGAAAGATCATCAAAAGTTGAAGCAATTATTAATAAGCATGGATATATTTATCCCCCAGTATCGTATAAAAAGGATGTTAAAGAACCTACCACCTGATTCTTTTGCCGATTGGCTGAACCCGATTGGGTTCAGCCTTTTCTGTTATCCCAACGCCGAGCCGATTGCCATTGCACTTGCTTTTTTACTTTCGCTATCAATGTGGCTGTAAATATTAGCGGTAGTGAATATCAACAATCCTCACATGTTGGTGTACTGAGATACTTTTTCTCAGGCGGTGGGGATTTGTCGATCAGTTTGTAGTAGATGTGGATCTCACGCGGTTCCTTGCTATACTTGCCGGGGCATTTGTCAACCGTAACGAACTCGATCAGCTCCATACACATCTCACGGGTGAGTGTAGGAACGGTCAGATAGGTTTTCAGACGGGATATAAACTTGTCAACGTTTGCCCTTTCCTTCGTGGTGTCAGCCTGTCGTTTCTCGATCTCGGAGCGTTCATTCTGCAGTTTCAGCTTCTCTGCCTGATACTTTTCCAAAAGACCGACGCAAATATCCTCGGGAATCTTGCCGCTGACCTTATCCTCGTAAACAAACGAGATCAGTTTGTCAAGCTCTGCCGTTCTGCGAAGGATCTGACTCATTCGCTTTCTGTCCCACATGGTTTCCTCAGACGATGCGAGATCGCACGATTTCAGAAATGCTGCCCTCGCTTCTGCTTCGTCGGTCTCCACAAGCTGCATTTTGGCACGAATGTCCTCCAATACGATCTGTTCCAGCGTTGCCATCTTGATGTAATGACTGCAACAGGAACGACCCTGGAATTTTGTGTAGCTACCGCAATTAAAGTGGTTGCGGTGGTAGGTTCGCGGATCGGTTCGCTTGTGACGGGTGTTGTTCCAGCCCGAGTGCATTTTCGCTCCGCAGTCCGCACAGTACGCAAGTCCCGAAAGGGGCAGTACCACGCCCGTGCGGTTCTTCTTACCTTGACTTACCGAGGCTTCCATCTCACGGCATTTGTCCCACAGTTCTTGGCTTACAATGGCTTCGTGGGTGTTATACACCCATACCATATCCTCGGGATCACGCTTCACGGTTTTCTTGTTCTTGTAGGATAGCGTGGTAGTCCGCATCTG
>JAFSDM010000030.1 GCA_017436225.1 Clostridia bacterium
CGGTCTGACAGACCCGTACCCCTCTGTCGGCTTCGCCGACATCTCCCCTTCACTGGAGGGGAGTCTGCCCCTTCCCCGTCCGGGGACGGCCTCAAAACCGCAAAATTCAATTGTTTTTGCGGAACAACACATAGGTTGTTCCCTACATTAACACCCGTTTTTGCATAAACGTTTTTAGGGATGTCGAGGCGCCATCCCCTACGGTTTGAAATTCCATTTGGAATTTCAAACTACAATTTTTCGGTTTAAACCACCTACCTAATATCCCAAAAAACACCCCCGACAGCGTTTTTACGCTATCGGGGGCATCTTTTTTATAAGAAAATTTTATTCCTGACTTGCTTTTTGGATGATTTTCTGTTGAATTGGTGCGGGGGCATCCTCATATCTTGCAAATTCGGTTGTAAAGGTTCCCCTGCCCTGAGTGATGGAGCGCATAGCGGTTGAGAAGTCACCCATTTCTGCCATTGGAACTTCTGCCATAACTTCCTGTTTATGACCACCCAGAGGATTCATACCAATAACTCTGCCGCGGCGTTTGTTAATGTCGCCGATAACATCGCCAAGGTTATCATCGGGCACTATTGCGGTGAGGGTACCGATAGGCTCCAAGATTGTGGGAGATGCGTTTGCAATACCTTCCTTAAATGCTATGGAAGCGGCGGTTTTAAACGCCATTTCAGAGGAGTCAACAGGGTGGTAAGAGCCGTCAACCAAAACTGCCTTAACGCCTACCATTGGGTAGCCTGCCAAAACGCCCTTCTTCATAGACTCTTGAAGTCCCTTTTCAACTGCGGGGAAGAAGTTCTTTGGAACTGCGCCACCAAAAATTCGCTCTTCAAATATCAGTCCGTTATCATCGCAAGGTGAGAACTCAATCCAAACGTCACCAAACTGTCCGTGACCGCCCGATTGCTTTTTATGCCTACCCTGAACCTTAACCGACTTGCGAATTGTTTCACGGTATGCAACTGCGGGTACCTTAAGCTCAACTTCTACACCGAATTTTGCCTTAAGTTTAGAAACAATAACGTCTAAATGCTGTTCGCCAAGACCCGAAAGCACAGATTCCTTGGTTTCGGTATCAATTTTATAGGTAACGGTTGGGTCTTCCTCTGCCAAACGCTGAAGACCTGCGGCAATTTTTTCCTCGTCGCCCTTTTTCTTGGGGTAAACCGCCATAGAAAGTGTGGGGTTGGGGAACTCTACGGTAACAGCCTGAACAACCTCGCCCGCCGAAAGGGTATCACCCGTAACAACATTGCCAAGCTTTGAAGCGCAACCAATATCGCCCGCGATAATGGCTTCGGCATCCTCTTGCTTGCCCGCCTTAACAAAGGAAAGCTTACCTAATTTTTCCTCCTCGCCGGTACGGCTAACCTTAACCTTCATATCGCCCTTGAAGGTGCCCTTGAGTACCTTGAAGTATGAAAGCTTACCAACAAACGGGTCGGCAATGGTTTTGAATACAACTGCGGTTGCAGCACCATCGGGAGTGCTGTAAGCAACCTCCATATCCTCACCCTTTTTAATTTTAAAGGGAACATCTGCAGGAGAGGGTAAAATTTCAGAAAGAATGTCAAGCATAGGTGTAATACCCGCGCCGCTTTGACCAATACCGCTGAATACGGGGCAAATATCGCCCGAAAGCATACCCTTTTTAAGACCTTCTATAAGCTCTTGCTCGGTTAATTCTTCACCGGAGAAGTATTTTTCCATAAGCTCCTCATCAACCGAGGCAACGGCTTCAATCATCATACTGCGCATAGCTTCAATGTTATCATCGGTTGCGGCTTCACACTCTTTTGCGGTAACGCCATCAAAGGTGTAGCCCTTGCCGTTTATAAGATTTACGTATGAAACAACGTGGTCGCCCTCAACAACGGGCACGAAAACGGGGCAAATAACTGCGCCGTAACGACCTGTAAGAATAGAAACTATGCGGTAAAAATGTGCGTGTGAGGAATCAAGCTTAGATACGAAAAATGCGGTAGCCTTGCCAAGCTCACGAGCCATTTCATAGCATTGCTCGGCGCCAACCGTAAGACCCGATTTACCCGAAAGCACGATTAAGGCGGATTCGGCGGCGGTTAAAGCCTCACGAACGCCTGCGGCAAAGTCAAAAAGACCGGGGGCATCTAAAAGGTTGATTTTTTTATCATTCCATTCAATGGGGTAAACCGAGGTGACAACAGAAGTACCACGTTTTTTCTCTTCTGCATCATAATCCATTACGGTGGTGCCATCGGCGGTTTTGCCAATTCGCTCGGTGCCGCCTGCGGCAAAAATCATAGCATCTGCCACGGTAGTTTTACCGGAGCTTGCGTGACCAAGCAAGGCTAAATTTTTAATAAATTCGGTTTGATACTGTTTCATTGTTATAGACCCCTTTGCTTATGAGATATTTTCTACCGACTAAATATTATTAATCGCATTAACTTTTTTCATCTGTTTTTGGGGCGGCGCCCCGTTTTGGCATCAGAAAAAGGTGTTATAGATAAAGTATAACACACCTTTTTGTTATTTTCAACAATTTTTTAAAAAAATGTTCAATCTTTTTAGTAAAAATAAAATACAGATTTTAATGCGCTAAAACGCCGAGCAGAAAATAAAAAAATTCACTTGCGATTAAAACCGAACCGTATAAAACAACATAAATTAAAGGGAACGGTCACAGGACCGTTCCCTCATTTCTTATTTTATAACTGAAATAATTTTTTGCGGACAGGCTGAAACGCATTTGCCGCAGGCGGTGCATTTGGTTTCATCAATCGTGGCTAAGAAGTTTTCAACCTTAACGGCACCAAACTCACAAGCTCTGACACAGGCAGAGCAACCAATGCAAGCGGCTTTACAGTTTTTCCTTGCCACTGAGCCTTTATCCTTATTATTACAGGGGATAACAGCCGACGGCTTTTTAACTACAATAGAGATTACCTGTTTGGGGCAGGTTTTTGCGCAAAGACCGCAACCGCTGCAAAGCTCCTCATTAACCGCTGCAACGCCGTCTTTAACCGTTATTGCGTTAAATTCGCAAACGTTTTGGCAGTCGCCGAGTCCAAGACAGGCAAAATCGCAGGATTTCATACCTCCGCCGTGGGCTACTGCCGCTTTACAGGACTGTAATCCCAAGTAGTTGTACTTTGTCTCGGCGTTATCGGTGCATCCGTTGCAGTTCACACGGGCAACCTTTTGGGTAAGCTCAACCTCCACGCCAAGTATTTCAGAAAGCTTCAGTGCGGCATCCTTACCGCCGGGGGCACAGAGGTTAGGCTCGGCAGAGCCGTTTTCTACCGCTTCGGCGTAGGAGTCGCAGCCCGCATAACCACAAGCGCCACAGTTAGCGCCGGGCAAAGCGTCACGGATTTCTGCAAGGCGTTCGTTTGTTTTGCCCGTATCACAAAAATGTGATATAACGGCAAGTAAAATACCGCCCACCAAACCTATAGAGCCGATAATTGCAACGGCTATTAAAAGATTATTCATTAGCAGTACCTCCTATTTTACAACGCCCGCAAAGCCCAAGAAGGACAGTGCAACAATGGCGGCGGCAATTAGGGTTATGGGTAAGCCCTGTAAAAATTTAGGTACATTGGATTTTTCAAGTCTTGCGCGTACACCCGCAAAAAGAATCATAGAAAGCAAAAAGCCTAGTCCTGCGCCTAAAGCGTTAGCCATAGCAACTGTGAAAACCTTGCCTGATGCGTAGCCGCCGTTTGATGCGGCAAAATCTATAATTCTTTGGTTGGTGAAGTGTAAAATGGTAATACCAAGAACGGCGCAGTTTGTGGTTATAAGGGGTAAATAAATGCCAAGTGCCTTATAAAGCGGCGGCATAAATTTTTTCATTACAACCTCAAGCATTTGAACAAGCGCGGCAATAACCAAAATAAAGGCTATTGTTTGCAAATATTCAAGACCTGTGGGAACAAGCAGAAATACGTAAATCGGGTAGGTAACTGCGGTGGCGAGCAGCATTACCAAAATAACCGCCATACCCATTGCAAATGCGGTGTTAAGCTTTTTAGAAACTCCAAGGAAGGGGCAAATGCCAAGGAATTTTGAAAGCACCATATTGTCGGTTAAAATTCCTGCAAGTAAAACAGAAATTACCATTGACCATAAAGATTGTTCAGGCATTTACTCTTCCTCCTTTCCGTCTTGGTTAGAGGGAGTGGCAGCGCTCGTCTCTTCTTCGGCTTTTTCGAGCTCTGCTTTAGCCTCTTTAAGCTCTTCTTCAGCTTCTTTAAGCTCTTCTTCAGAAGGCTTTTGGGCTTCAGCCTCTTTTGCCTCTTCCTTTGCCGCTTCAATTTCGGCGGCATCGGGCTTTTCGCATTTATCCATATTTCCTGCAAAGGGGCAGTTTCCGTTTTCCGAGCAACCCGAGCAACCAATGCTTTCCACCACGGGTTTGCCCTTTTTGTTGGCAAGTGTGTTTGAAACGGCAACTAAAATACCAAAAACAAAGAAGCCGCCCGGCGGTAAAATCATAACTAACATCGGGTCAATAAAGTTTGCGGTAACGGGGATTGAAAAAATTGTTCCCGCGCCAATAAGCTCACGTATAATGCCCATAGCGGTAAGGGTTGCGGTAAAGCCAATTCCCATTCCAAGACCGTCTAAAATCGACGGTAAAACGGGGTTTTTAGCCGCAAACATCTCTGCGCGGGCAAGAATTATACAGTTTACAACAATAAGAGGAAGAAAAATTCCAAGCGCGGCATCAATATCGGGCAAAAATGCCTTAACAAGCATTTGAACTATGGTAACAAAGCCCGCAATGATGGTTATATATGATGGAATTCTGACCTTTGAGGGTATAACGTTACGAAGAAGTGAAATAACGGCGCCCGAGCAAACAAGCACGAAGGTTGCCGAAAGACCCATACCAATACCGTTTAAAGCCGAGGTTGTAACGGCAAGGGTGGGGCAGGTGCCAAGCACAAGTCTTAAAACGGGGTTTTCTGCAATAATGCCCTTTGTAAAGATACTGAGTTTACTATCTTTATTCATTATTTTTCACCCTCCGTTTCTAAAGCATTGTATAAATCTAAGGCTAAATTAACCGATTTTGCAACTGCGTTTGAGGTTATTGTGGCGCCTGTAACGGCTTGAACCTCATTTTCCTTGGCGCCCGATTTAACAACGGTAACGGCAGAACTCTTACCGCTAAACTGCTCATAAAAAGAAGGCTTAGTGGCGTTTTGACCAAGACCGGGGGTTTCGTTTGAAACGTCG
This sequence comes from Clostridia bacterium, assembly GCA_017436225.1. Classification (GTDB taxonomy): domain Bacteria; phylum Bacillota; class Clostridia; order Oscillospirales; family Acutalibacteraceae; genus UMGS1279. The sequence continues at coordinate 5,239 of JAFSDM010000030.1, forward strand.
GTAATTTCTACTGCGGTGATTTTGCCGCTAACATCTATACCAACAACGCATTTTACCGCGCCACCGTAGCCGTTAGCCGAAAGGGTAAAGGCGTAGCCTACCTTTTCATTGCCGTTCAGGGCTTTAAAATAGGTGTAGGTGGTGCCCTTAAAATCCAAACTGCTTTTTTCGTAGGTGTCGGCTTTAATAACCTTCTCTACAGCAGCAGTTTCTGCGTCTGCTTCAAGCTCTTTAATTTTATTGATTGTTAAAAGGTTTGTTCCGCCGAGCAGTCCTGCCATAACCGCCGCAATAGCGGTTAAAACAACTATTGGCTTTAAAAAATCCCAAATTTTATTTTTCATTTTGTTTTACCTCCGTTCCAAAAGGCTTGCCGGTGGTAAGACGGGTGATGTGGGGTGTTAAAATATTCATAAGCAAAATTGCAAATGAAACACCTTCGGGGATATTTCCAAAGTGGCGGATCACAACGGTAATAAGACCTGCGCCAATACCAAAAATCACTTTGCCCCATTTGGTAGGTGGTGAAGTAACGTAATCGGTAGCCATAAAGATTGAACCAAGCATTATACCGCCCGAAAGAATTGTGTAAAGAGGGTTTTCGCCAAGAAGGGCAGAAAGAGCGGCGGCAGAGGCTAAAAATGCAAGCGGAAGATGGGGTGTAATTACCTTGCGAAGAACAAGGTAAATTCCGCCCGCAAGAAGTAAAAGGGCAGAGGTTTCACCAATACAGCCCGGATAGTTACCAAAGAAAAGACCTGTAATATCGGTAGGGATTTGCTGATTACCCGAAAGCGGCGTGGCGGTAGAAACCGCATCCGACGCTACAAATGGGTCCACAAAGGTGGTCATAGCGGTTGGGAATGAAACCATAAGGGTAATTCTGGCGGTAATGGCGGGGTTTGCAAAGTTATGACCTATTCCGCCAAACATTTGCTTTACAACAACTATTGCAACAGCGCTGCCCAAAGCCGCCATCCAAAGCGGAAGTGTCGGGGGTAGGTTAAGACCCAGCAAAAGGCCTGTTACAATTGCGCTTAAATCACGAAGCGAGGGTTCTTTTTTAATTGCCCTACACCATATGTATTCTGCCGCTACTGCCGAAGCCACCGAAACCGCAATTATAAGCGCGGCGTGGAAGCCAAAAAAGCATATTCCGCAAATGGTGGCGGGAAGCAGGGCGAAAATTACGTCCAACATAATGCCTGATGTGTTATCAAGGCTTGAAATGTGCGGCGAGGTGGATATATTCATTTTTTGCATATTATTTACCCGCCTTTCTTACTTCGTTTTTAGCTAAACGCATTACTGCGGTAAGGGGTCTGCCTGCGGGGCAGCAGAAGGCACAGCTTCCACACTCAATACAGTACATAACGTTAAGGGCGTTAAGCTCCTCTACCTTTGGATTTTTAACGGCTAAATCAACCGATGCGGGGGCAAGACCCATAGGACAGGCGCGAAGACATCTTCCGCAACGGATACAGTCGGTTGTGGGCTTACTTTTTGCCGCATTTCCCGTAAAGGCAAGAATAGCGTTGTTCTGCTTTAAAACGGGAAGCGAGGTGTCATAAATTGCAATACCCATCATAGGACCGCCCATAAGCACCTTCTCAGGGTTTTCTGCTTTAGCCTGCTCTAAAACGTAGGAAATAGGTGTGCCGATTGGAGCAATAAAGTTTTTAGGCTCCAAAACGGCGTTTCCGTCTACCGTAATGCGCTTTGTTACAAGGGGCATACCCGTTTTAATGTAGCGGTACAAAAATGAAACACTTGTTATATTCATTACTATGCAGCCAATATCGCTCGGAAGCTTGCCAAGCGGCAGCTTTCTTTTGGTCGCAGAATAAATAAGAACCTTTTCGGCCCCTTGCGGATAGCGTGATTTAAGCTTCATAAGCTTAACCTTATCGGCGGGGTCACGTTTTTCATCAGCCGCTATTTCGTAAAGGGTTTTGATAGCGGCGGGCTTATTATCCTCAACCGCAATAATAACGTTTTCAATATTAAGCAGCTTTTTAATAAGGTAAACACCGTTTAAAATATCCTCGGGGTGCTCCATACATTCTCTGTAATCGGAGGTGATAAAAGGCTCGCACTCGGCACCGTTTATAATAAGCGTGTCAAGCGGCTTATCCTCAGACGGTTTTAATTTTACGTGGGCGGGGAAGCCTGCGCCGCCAAGACCAACAAGACCCGAAGCCCTTGCGGCGGCTACTAAATCATCAACCGTTTCAACCTTGGGCGGCTTGATTTCGGGGTCGGGGGTCATTTCACCGTCGGAGGTGATAACAACCGCCTTAACCTCATTGCCTGCGGGCATACGAATGGTGGTTATCTCGCTAACCTCACCCGAAACGGATGAGTGAATAGGCGCGCTTATAAAGGCGGCGCTATCACCAACAACGCTACCAACAAAAACCTTATCGCCAACAGAAACGGTAGGCTCACAAGGTGCGCCAATGTGCTGTGACATTGAGATTGTTACCTTTTCGGGGGGTGCTAATACAATAGATTCAAATTCAGAAGTTGTTTTATGATGGGGTACTTTTATACCGCCTTTGATTTTGCCTAAAGGCTTTAAGACGCGTTCTTTATTTTTCAAATATATATACCTCCCTAGTGATTTTGCCGTTATTTATATGAGGGTTAAGCCTCAACGGCATCAACAGCCTTTAAAGCAGTTTTAATATCCTCAAGAATATCGTTTACGTCCTCTAATCCAACCGAGAAACGAATAAGACCGGGGTTAATGCCACAGGCAACCAGCTGCTCATCGGTAAGCTGACGGTGGGTTGCGCTTGCGGGGTGAAGCACACAGGTGCGAATATCGGCAACGTGAACCTCGTTACGAGCAAGCTTTAAGCCGTCCATAAATGCAATAGCCTTTTTTCTTCCGCCCTTAATGGTGAGTGAAATTACACCTGCGGTGCCGTCTTTTAAATATTTTTTAGCCAAGTCGTGATATCTGTCCGACTCTAAGCCGGGGTAGGAAACGGTTTCAAAATAGCCCGACTCTTCAAAGAATTTTGCAACGGTCATAGCGTTTTCGCAGTACTGCTTCATTCTTATAGGCAGTGTTTCAAGACCAATGTTTAAAAGGAATGAGGAATGAGCGGCAGGGTAGCAGCCAAAGTCACGCATAAGCTGCATTCTTGCCTTTGCAATGAAGGCGGCCTTGCCGAAATCACGGGTATAAACAACGCCGTGGTAGGACTCGTCAGGAGTGCAGAAATCGGGGTATCTGCCGTTTTCCCAGTTGAAATTACCGCTATCTATAATAACGCCGCCAACCTGAAGTGCGTGACCGTCCATATACTTTGTGGTGGAGTGAATAACAATGTCGGCACCAAAGGAGATTGGCTTGCAAAGAATAGGTGTTGGGAAGGTGTTATCAATAATAAGCGGCATACCGTTGCGGTGAGCAAGGTTTGCAATACGCTCAATATCCATAACTGCAAGCTTGGGATTTGCAAGTGTTTCGCCGAAAATTAAACGGGTGTTGGGCTTAATAAGAGCTTCAATTTCGGCGTCAGAGCAGTCGGGGTCAAAGAAAATGCACTCAATACCAAAGCGCTTAAGGGTAACTGCAAAAAGGTTTACGGTGCCGCCGTAAATTACCGAGCTGCAAAGAAAGCTTTCCCCTGCAGAGCAAAGGTTTAAAATAGAAAGAAGTGATGCTGCCTGACCTGAAGAGGTACACATTGCACCAACACCGCCCTCAAGCTCAGCGAGCTTCTTTTCTACCGCATCGGTTGTGGGATTAGAAAAACGGGAATACATATGTGCGGTGGGCATATCAAAAAGGTCGCCGACCTCTTTAGTTGTGTTAAAGGCATAGGTTGTGCTTTGCACAATAGGCATTACGCCGGGACCTCCATTTTCGGGGGTGTAGCCTGCGTGCAAGCATTTTGTTGCATCTTTCATAGTAAAAATCCTCCTTATTGGATAAAGCAAAAGTATTGCATTTTATTATAGAATAATTCAATTTATTATATCTTAAAAATGGCTTTGTGTCAATGATTTTGAGCCCTAAAACAGTGTTAAAATATTGTCAATCCAAAAGCTATTATTTTTTGTAATATTTAGTAAAAAAATTCACCTAATTTAGTGGTGAAGAAGGTTGAATTAAGTTGACTTTTCAAAAATATTGCTATATAATCAAGACATAAATACAATCAAAAGGAGCGTATTATTTATGTATTGTAAAAATTGTGGAAATGAAGTTGCCGAAGGTGTACGTTTTTGTAGTAAGTGTGGCGCAAATCTTGAGATTTCAGTAGACCCTGAGCAAAACACTTTTGTAAACCAAGAGCAAAATGGAGAGGTATATGCAAATCAAGAGCAAAATGGCGAGGACTTCGTAAACCAGCCTCTTTACAATGCCGATGCTAACGATTTTGTTGCGGTAAACGAAGAGACTTTTGTTGCTCCAACTAAAACAAAAGGCAAGTTTGCTAAAAAACTGCTTTGTATAGTAGTTCCCGTAATTGCAGTTATGGTTGTAGTTGCTCTTTGCTTTAACTCTATTACAGGATTTTTTACAAAAAACTTTGGTTCAAACTCCGATTATTTCGCTTATGTTGAGGGTACAACTCTTAACGGTTATAGTGATAGCTTTACCTCTCTTTATTCTAAAAATCAATCCGGATTTTCAAACGGTATAGGTACCCAAAATGAACTTAAGGTTGAACTTGGTGACTCCCTTAAAACTATGTTGTCGGGTTACCTTAACGGTATGGATTTAAGTTGGCTTAACCAAATTAAATTGGTGGGTGATACAAGTTTTAAAGATAATAAAACTTCTGGTACTTTTGGTATTGTTTTAGGCGAACAAACCATTCTTACATTTGAACTTATTGTAGACGCAACCACAAATGCCGTATTAATGCGTTGTAAGGAACTTAATGACAAATACATTTCTTTACCTGTTGAGTCTAGCATAAATTCAACCGAATCTTTCTCTGCTTTAACAATGCTTTTTACCAGTACAAAATATTTGCCTTCCGAAGAAGAACTTAACGATCTTCTTAAAAAATACATCACCATCATTTTGAAAGAGATAACAGATGACGATGTTACCAAAGAATCTGGCGAGGTAACCGCTAATGGTGTTAGTGAAAAATGCACCGTTTTAAAACTGAAGGTTACCGAAAAACTTGCACTTAACGTTATTAAAGCAATTTTAACCGAAGCTGCAACAGATCAAGATATTATTGCTATTTTAGAAAAATTTGAAAACGGTATAAAAGAGGCTTCTGATATTGAGATAAAAGGTGATGCTGTAGAAGAATACAAAGAAGGTATTGCCGATGCCCTTGAAAACATCGCAGAAACCCTTGAAACCTTAAATGGAAATGGCTCAGAATATTTCGTTCTTACCGATTATGTTAACTCATCACACAATATTATCGGTCGTGAAGTATCGGTAAATAGTCTCCCTGTTTTCTCGGCTATATCGGCTACAGAAGGAACCAATTTAGGTTTTGAACTCACTGTAAGCGACCAACTTAGCATTGTAGGTGCTGGTGAAAATAACGGCAATTCCATTTCGGGCGATTACGTTGTTGCTTTTGAAGGCAAAGAACTTCTTAACGTTTCATTAGACAATATTGCTTTAGACCTTGAAAACTCCAATTCTAAGGGTGCCATAGAAATTAAACTTGGCAAAGATGTAAGCTCCCTTATGGACAGCAGCAGTTACACTGCAATTTCACTTGTTAATCCTTCTATTAGAATAGAAGTAGATGCTTCAGCAGATAAATCTATTGCAAGTATCGCTTTACTTTCGGGAGAAAACAATTTGGTTAAAGTTTCCTTAGATTCCAGCATCGCTAATGCTCAGACAATAGAAACTCCTGCAGCAGATGCGATAATGAGTTCTACCGAAATTAATCCTTCCGACTTTGATTTCTCTAAGATTATAGAAAATCTTAAAAAGGCAGGAGTACCCCAAAACATTCTCGCAATGTTACAGTATGCCGTTTTGGCAGGCTAAATAAAAATAACTTCGGCGCTGATATTTTTTAAAAAATCTATCAGCGCTATTTTTTATAATGGGTGTTAAAATGAAATTAGAAATTATAAACGTAAAAAAACGATTTGGTAAAAATCAGGTTCTTCGAGATATAAATTTAACGGTAGAGCAGGGCGAATGTATTGGTATTTTAGGTGCTAACGGAAGCGGAAAATCCACCCTGCTTACTATTCTTGCCGGAATTTTAAAGGCGGGTGGCGGAGAAATTTTGCTTAATGGCGAAAGTCTGTTTAAAAACCCATCTTTACGCTCTAAAGTTGTGGGATATGTACCACAAGGCACTCCCCTTATTGAGGAACTTACCGCCTATGATAATCTTTTGCTTTGGTACGATAAAAAAGATTTAAAACGTGAACTTAAGGTTGGTATTTTAAAACTTTTAGGGATTGACGAATTTATAAAATTACCGGTTAAAAAAATGTCCGGTGGCATGAAAAAAAGGCTTTCTATTGGATGTGCTGTGGCAAAAAAGCCTCCCATACTTTTGCTTGATGAACCCACTGCTGCCCTTGATCTTGCATGCAAACGGGATATTGCGCAGTACCTTAAAAACTATAAATCCCAAGGCGGAATTTTATTTTTAACCACCCATGACCCACTTGAACTTGGGCTTTGCGACCGCCTATATATAATCAAAAATGGTGTTTTAAATCCCTTTGAATTTAACGGTGATTTGCAATATCTTGTAGAAAGTTTATAAGTTTATGATTAAATATTTTTACTTACAAATCAAGCGTCTTATAAAAATTATGCCGCCCCTTCTTATTGCTTGTCTTGTGCTTTCGGTTGCACTTGGATTTTTTCTTGGTGGACTTATAGAAAATGATAAAAATGACGCTAAAAATCAAAAATTTAAAATTTCCATAGTGGGCAGTACTGAAGATAATTATCTTAGTATGGGTGTTGCCGCCCTTAAAACTCTTGATACTACAAGATTTTCGGTTGAAATTACAGAAAGCGACCAAAATACCGCCCAAAAAGATTTGGAAAGCGGAAAAATTGATGCCTACGTAGTTATTCCTGAAGGTTTTTCAAGGGAGGCATACCGCGGAAACATTATGAAAATAAAATACTACACAACCGATAGTGCCGTTGGTGTTGTATCTATTTTCAAAGACGAGGTTACAAAAACCATTTCAAACCTTTTGGTAGATTCTCAAAAAGGTGTTTACGGTTTTGCTGCGGCAATGAGAGAGCAAAATCCCACCGAAAATCCCGAAAAAAATATGACGGCTCTTGCGCTGGAATACGTATCCCTTATTTTAAAACGCTCTGAAATTTATAGTATTTCATCTCTTGGTATATGGGGAGGACTTTCAACCTCAGGATATTTTCTTTGCGGAATTTTCACCCTTTTTATACTTCTTTTAGGCATTACAGCAACAGGTTTTTTCGTTAAAAAGGATACCTCACTTTGCAGGGTTATAAGCGCAAAAGGCAGAGGTGCAATATGGCAAATAACAAGCGAATATTTAGCCTATTTTTTAATTATATTTTTAATTGTTGCCCTGATTTTAGGGGCTATTTTAGGTTTTGCAAACCTTGGCGAAATCATTACCGATATAGATTGGATTTCTCCTTCCGATCTCCCAAAAATTTTAGTGAAAATTATACCTTCCGTAGCAGTAATAACAGCCCTTCAGTTTTTCCTTTTTGAAATTTGCACCTCAATTGTAAACGGCGTTTTACTTCAGTTTTTAACCGCCATATCACTAGGCTATATTTCGGGATGTTTTTATCCTATTTATTTTTTCCCCGAAGGAGTGCAAACCATTTCAAACTTTTTACCATCGGGTATTGCCAGAATTCACCTTTCAAACTGCATACAAAATATTTTTGATCTTAAAACGGCACTTTTTTGTGGAATTTATTTCACAATTTTCATAATCGCCGCTATAATTGTAAGGCGTTTTAAAATCAATGGAAGGGAGTAACCGTAAAATGGCACAATTAAAAAAACTTTTTTTATGGTATCTTCTTTTAAACAAGCGTTTTTTAAAAAAGTCGGGGCTTTTGGTAATTCTAATAATAATTCCCATGCTTTCCTTTGCACTAAACATTGTTGCTCTTGAAGATAGTGGAATTATAACGATTGCTCTTGCCACCGAAAACAAAAATGACCCACAAAATCAAAAGGTCATTTCCGAAATCACAAAAGATAGCCGATTTATAAAATTTTTACTCTCTGAAACCTCATCGGATGCCGAAAATCTTGTGAGGGAAGGAAAATGCGATGCCGCTTGGATTTTGCCCGATAATTTAACCCAAAAATTAAGCGACTTTGTTTCAAAAAAACAAAGTGTTGTGCGAATTTTGGAGCGTGAGGAAACAATTCCCCTTATGCTTGCAAGAGAAAAACTAAACGGAGCTTTATTTAAAACCTGCGCATCATCCCTTTATATAAAATTTTCTCGTGAAAAGGTGTCGGAACTGAGCGGTTTTTCAGATTCGGAACTTATGGAATACTATAACAAAATCAGTTCCAACGGTGACCTTTTTGAGTTTTATTATACTAATGAAGCCCATTCGGCAAAGGATGCTACCGAAACATCTTACCTTGTAACCCCTGTAAGAGGTCTTATGGCAATTATGCTTGTTTTAAGTGGTCTTGCTGCCGCAATGTTCTATTCTGCCGATGATAAAAAAGGTACTTTTGCTTGGGTAAGCCAAAAGAAAAAACCCTTTGTTGCGGGAGTTTTTCACCTAATCCCAGTTTCTCTAACAGCGGTGGCTTTGCTAATTTCTCTTTATTTTTCGGGACTTTGGGTAGGCTTTTTTAGAGAAATATTAATAGTATTTTTATACCTTATTTGTATAATTGTTTTTTGTATGATAGTGCGACTTTTATGTGTTTCAAGCAAAATGCTTGCCGCAGTAACTCCTATTATGATGCTAAGCTTTATAGTTGTTTGTCCCGTATTTTTAGATATTAAAATTTTTCGACCCATAGGGCTGTTTTTGCCCACCTACCACTATTTATCGGCGGTGCACAACAACAAATTCATAGGATTTATGATAATCTATGCACTTGTGGGAACGGCAGTTTATTTTCTACTTTCAAAAATTCTTCGCAAAGCCTAAAATTGCTCTAAAATAGGGCTGTGGAAGTAAGTAAATATTTAAAATTTGTTGAATTTACTTTAAAAATGTGATATACTATCTTATATTCAATTAACCTTGAAAAGAAGGTGTATTTGTGAAATTTAAATATGCAGAACCTATTTTTGTTTTTTTGCTACTGATAGTTATGCTTTTTAACATTGTCTTTTTAGTGATTGATGCCTTCGGGTATGATATGGAAAGGCTCCCTGAAGGCAAGTTCCTTTATTCGGTAATGTCGCCCGACGGTAAAAACACCTTTAGCCTTTATCGTGTTGAAATGGAAAATGTAAACACCGCCGTCAGGGGTGAGGTTGTTTCTGTTTTGGAGGATGAAGAAATAAAAAAGCGTAATATTTACTGGCAGGTGGGAATTAAAACCGCCATTGCAGGGTGGAAGGATGAAAACACCATCACCGTTAATGATAAGGAAATTAAGCTTAGCGGCGAGCCGTATGATAGCCGAACACAAATCGTTCTACCCGAACACTCAGCAAAAAACAGAGCATATAATTTAGATTAAATTCAGAAAGGAATTTTGTTTATGAATATTCAAACTGCATTACCCGCTGCGGGTGATACCGTTGCAACAATGAAAACCAATATGGGAGAAATTAAAATAAAGCTTTTCCCGCAGTTTGCGCCCAAGGCGGTAGAAAACTTTGTAACCCATTCCAAAAACGGATATTATAACGGTCTTATTTTCCACCGTGTTATTCCCGATTTTATGATTCAGGGCGGCGACCCTAAGGGCATTGGCATTGGCGGTGAAAGCATTTGGGGCGCCCCCTTTGAGGATGAATTTGCCCCCGAGCTTCATAATTTGCGCGGCGCACTTTCTATGGCTAATTCAGGTCCCGCTACCAATGGCAGTCAGTTTTTTATAGTTCAGGCTAAACAGGCTCCTGCACAGATGCTTGAGCAGATGGAGCAGCTTACCGCTGAGGATGGCTTCCCGCCCGAAGCCACCGAGAGCTATAAGGAGCTTGGCGGTACACCTTGGCTTGATTTCCGCCACACTGTTTTCGGACAGGTTTTTGAGGGCATGGAGGTTGTAGATGATATTGCCGCAGTAAAAACAGGTATGAATGATAAACCTGTTCACGATGTTGTAATTGAAGAAATCGTTATTGAAGTTTTATAAAAATATTTTTTGAGATAGCAAAACGGATGTGCAGAAATTCTACACATCCGTTTAATTTATCTTATACTTTAATAAACGGGGAAATACGGTACGGTTTATGAGCCTATCTCGCAAGTTCATATCCCCATGACTTGCCAATTCTTACCTTTTGAATAACGCCTTCAACAGTTAGCCTGAATAAAATGCGATTTGCAGTTGCAGAAGATACCTTAAACATTTCTCGTACGTCTGAATTAGTTATAAATTCATTTTTTTGAAGAAATTGTTTAATTTTATACCAACGTAGTTCTGTATCTGTCATCTTTTCAGTTAATACTGTAGTTTCTACTGCTTCAACCAAAGCCTCTTTTATGGCATCCAACATAAATACAATAAATGCCGTTGACTCACCGTCATAATTTGATTGATTAATAGCATTGTAATATTCATTCTGACGGTCGTGAATAATTGATTCTATTGGCAACCAAGCAAATATCGGCTTCCACTGCGTTAATAAAAGTGTATGCCACAAGCGGCCTATTCTTCCATTACCATCAGCAAAGGGGTGTATTAGTTCAAGCTCATAATGAAATACACAGCTTTTAATTAACATATGAATATCACTGTTTTTTACCCAATCCATAAGTTCATATACAAGTTTGGGAACGTAATCGGGAAGTGTACCGAAATGTAAGACCTTTCCGTTTTTATCTACAACACCTACAGGTCCCGAACGAAAACATCCTGATTCTTCAACTAATTCTTTTGTCATAACGCCGTGTGCATTTAACAGGTCTTCTACCGAGTAAGGACGTAGAGTATCCATCATCTCATAAATCTCGTATGCATTTTTAACTTCTGCTATATCCTTGGGCGGAGCAAGAACCTGTTTGCCATTAATAACTGCGGTAACCTGTTCCAAGCTTAAGGTGTTTTGCTCAATAGCCAATGAAGAATATATTGTGCGAATTCTATTGCTTTTTCTTAACGTTGGATTAGTAGACAATCCCTGTGTAGCACTGACCTGCCCTACCAACACTGCAATTTCTGTAATTGAATCTAATATCTCATTTGTAATTTCAAATGGTGGTTTTTTATTATGCATTTTCTCACCTCGCATTTATTATATCACTTCATCAATCATTTATCAATAGTTAATGATTGATGAAGTGATTGATGAAAAAATTATGCAATAGTGATGTGAAAATCCCTCTGCCGATTTCTCAGTAGAGGGATAAAGTCTTTTATTGCGGTCGATTCGTGAATCGACCCTACTAAATAAAACCGCCGTCGGCAGATAAGACTTGACCCGTTACAAATTCGGCATCGTTTGCCAAGAAGTAAACCGAGCGGGCAATTTCCTCTGCCTTGCCAAGTCTTCCAAGCGGAGTTTCGTTTTTAAGCGCCGCAAAATCCTCGGGGGTTAAATTTTTGTTCATTTCGGTATCAATAACACCGGGGGCAACGCAGTTTACACGAATACCGCTGGGACCCAGCTCCTTGGCAAGCGCCTTTGTAAGACCTATAATGCCCGATTTGGTTGCAGAGTAGGCAACCTCCATAGATGCACCCGTTATTCCCCAAATTGAGGAAATGTTTACAATGCTTCCCTTATGCTTTGGTACCATAACCCGTGTGGCGGCACGGCAACCGTAAAAAACACCGCTTAAATTAGTGCTTAAAATGCCTTGCCAGTCATCGTTTGTGGTGTCGGTAATAAGCTTTTGAAGGGCTATGCCCGCATTGTTTACCATAACGTCTAAACCGCCAAAGGTGTTTACAGTCTGCTCTACCGCAAGGTCAACCTGAGCGGGGTCTGACACATCACACCTAACGGTTAAAAAGGGTGTATTATTAAGAGCCATAGCTTCCTTTAGTGAATTTACCGCATCGGCAGACTTATTATAGGTTATGGCAACGTTATAGCCCTTTCCCGCAAAATATATTGCAGTGGCGGCACCTATTCCGCGGGAACCGCCCGTAATTAAAACAGTTTTTGACATAGTGGCACCCTCTTTTTAGAAGAATAAACCAAATTCAACAAAGCAGTAGCTATCTACCCAGTCCTCATTTTCGCCACCAACCCAAAGGGGGGAATTATGTATAAACTGTGGCGGAGCTACAAAGGTGCTTTCGCCCTCACCCAAGTGGAAGGGGCCTAGCAGATTGCGAAGATTACCTGTAACGGTAATTTCGATTTCGTTATCGCCAACGTTTAGCATACCGCTTAAATCAACCTGATACGGCTTCCACATAACCTTGCCCGCCGATTTGCCGTTTACCTTAACCTCAGTAACGGTGGAGCAAAGCTCACTAAAGCAAAGTGAGCGGTTTTCTATTTGGTCTTTATCAAGGGTAACGGTCTTTTTAAAGGTCATACTGCCCGCAAAGAAGGGGTAACCCTGCTCCGCCATATTTCCGGCTTTTACGGTTTTGGGAGCGGTGGTTATAAAGAAGTTACCGTTGGTACGAAGAGCGCGTTTTGGGAGCTTTTCAAAGGGGGAATTTGTTTTAACCGCAAAATCGCCCACAATGTAAACGGCTTCAATCTCCATATCGTAGGTGAGCTTGTTCTTTTCCGATTCAAAAATAAGGGCGTTATCCATATTTTCGTAAACCGCCTTGCTTTGAACAAATTCACAGCAAAGCTTTACTTCATTATCGCCAATCTTTACAAACGGCTTAATATCTAAAAGTCTGAAGGCGGGGTCGTAAAAATAGCCTAAATCCTGTTTTTTAATTTCCTTGCCGTTTACAAAAATATTAAATATTTCGGGTGTTTCTACCACAAGCTTTAAGCTTTCAAAATCGGTCGTTTCTGCCTTAAAGCTAAAAACAACCTCGGCATTTACCTTTTTGCGGTAGGCGCAAAGGATTTCCTGAACGTCGCTAACGGAGATGTTTTTGTGAGTCTGCTCACCGTTTACAAAAAGGTCGCAGTAATCTAAAGTAAGGGCGTTATCGGTTGCCGAAAGCTTCCACTCACCGTCGAAGCTGATGGGATTAAGAGCCACTGCCGATTTTTCAGCCGATTTTTCGCGCTCATCATCGTACACAAAAAGCACCATTGAGCCATATTTTTCAAGGCTTTCGTTAATAATAATTTCATCGCCCGATTTTTCAAAGCAAAGGGGTATGGTTTCGCCCGTTTCGGCAGAGAAAATAGAGCCGCTTTTACCCTTTATGGTGGCGGTAAAATCAATTTTTTCTTCATTTGGATTAACCAGATAGTGCATGGTCATATTGTCATCATCAAAATGGCGAACAAGCGAAAGCACGGTTTGGGTATCGCGGTTTTGGTAGTCAAGCTTAATTTCACAAAGCTCACTTGGAACAAGACTTGGCAAAAGGGTGCGGTCCACAACGGGGCAGTCACCAAAAACCTCTTGCCACATAGCTGTAGGCTCACCGTCAATAAAGGAGGGCATTTTTTCGGTGAAAACAACCGCTCCGCCATTTTCTTTAAATTTCTTTAAAAGGTCAAAGGTTGCCTTACCAAAGCAATCGGCAGGGGGAACAATAACAACCTTGTAGCTTTGCGTACCTATTTTAAAGGTTTTGTCGCTAACACTTCCGTGGCGTTCAATAAGCTTATTATCGCCCAAGTGATAATTTATTTGATGCTTTTCAAGAATTTCCATAATCTCTCTAAGGGTTTTGCACATATCCTTGGTAATCTCTTCGGCATTTGGGTCGTTATCATTATAGGTTAGCCAAGCGCTTTCAATATTATGAAGCAGTAAAACCTTATAATCCACTTCGCCCTCGGCAATAAGCATACCAATACGGCTAACCATATCGTTAAAGGCCTTGTAGTCCTTCCACCAAGGCTGATGTCGGTAGAGCGAGGCGGGGTAATCGCGCTTTCTTATACCGCGAAGGCTATAACCTTCAAGATGCTGACAGAGGTAGTTTACACCCCTTACCATTTGGGATTCGTAAATCCAGCGAAGCTCCTCAAAGCTTACGTTCCAACCGCAAAGCGCAAAGGTTTCGGAAAGGATTTGCTTTTTGCCAAGCTGATTTGCGGCAGAGGTGAGCTGCATTATGGTGTTGATTTCGGCAAGAAATCTGCCAAGGTGGTCCATACCGGGGATATCCATATATTCGTAGTTAGGCATAGCACTGCCGTTGCACTGAATATGGGTCCAGTAGTCCTCCTCACAGGTCATATGACCTGTGTAAAGCTGATTATGCTCCTTACACCAAGCGTAAATTTGCTCGTTAAATGCGGCGGTGAAGAGGTCACGAACAAGCTTCCAATAGCGGTAGCGGACTACGGTGTAGCCCTCCACCTCGGCAAAAAGGGCGGGAAGCTTTTCTATAAGGCTGTCGCCATAGGCTTTTTTGTACTCATCATCTAAAATAAAGGACCAGGGGTAGCCGTTGCGGGAAACCTGAGGCTCATCGGTGAAAAAGCCCACCATACCGCCAAGCTTTTCACCTAATGCTTCAACGTATTTATCGTGTGTGCAGTTTAAAAACTCGGTAATAACCGCCTTGTTCATAACGTCAACGTAAAAGGGATTAACATCATAGTAAAAATGGAAGTTTTTCCCCTCTACCGTTTGGTTTGAAATGGTGCGGTCGGTGGTTTTGGGGGCAGAGGTTACCTCACAGCGCAAATATTTTTGCTGATAGGCTACGCCCTTGCCGTTTACAACGCCGCAACCAAAGCCACTCGGCCAGCCGTTTTCATCATAGCCCCAGGCAAGCATACCCGTTTCGTTTGCCTTTTCGCTTGCGGCTTTAATGTTATCAAACCAATCGGATTTCATATATTCGGTTTGCAGACCGCCTCTGGCGTGCATAAAAAAGCCGCCGAGACCTGCCTTTTCCATTAAATCAACCTGCTCTGTGGTGGAGTCAACCGAAAGCTTTTCGTTCCAGGACCAAAAGGGAGCGGGTCTGTATTTTTTAGGAGGATTTTTTAAAAATTCTTTGTTCATACAAATCTTTCCTTTATATATAATCTTAATAATAAAATTATACAATACTTTGAAAAGTTTGTCTACTAAATAATTTTATTTTGGTTTATTTTTATTTGGTAAGGGTGCCGCCATCGGTTTTAAGCAGAATGAAAATCTGCTCCTCTATTAAGGTTTCGGTGTTTACATAAACCAAAATTTCTTCTTTTTGCTCACCCTCGCACAAAAACTCAAAGCAGTAAAGCTCGTTTTGACCGCTTGAGGGGATTAAGGCAAGCGAGGTGGATTTTATTTTAAGGTGGGGACTTATAACCTTTTTTGCCTCCTCCTTGGTGTGAACGGGTACCTTTAGGGTTCGTGGCTTGTGATTCATTATATATCCGCTTGCCTCATAAAAAACTATCTCAAAGGTATCTAAAGCAACACCAACCTTTATCAGGTCAGAATAGCATACGGTACTGCCCTGTAAAAGGGAAAAATTAATCACGCACATACCCTCATCGGCAAAATAGTAGCTCTCCTTAAATTTGCCAAGGCTTAAGGAATTTACATATTCTTTTGCGGTCTCCACCGCCCTTTTGTAGTCGGCCGAGGGGTTTTTAATATCTCGCTCTTTTCTTAAAAAGCTAATAAAGCCTCCCCTTTTGGTTACGGCTATGGTGCCATCTTCAAAGCCAAAAACAAAGGCGGCAATTTTTCCGCTTTCCTCGCTGATTTTAGTTAGCTTTTCGGCTTTGGTGCCAAGCCTTTTGGCGGCGATTTCCTTTGCCTTAGCTTCGCTTATTTCTTTGGCAGATTTTAAAAGAATAGACTCCTTTTCTAAAATATGGTCGGAAAAGGGACCGTCGTAAATCAGGGTGGGGTAATCGCTTAGCGCCTCGGCGGTGTCATCCAAATAGGCATCTAAATTACTGCTCGATGCAATGTCGTTAAGCTCATTTTCAATACTGTCGTTCCAATTTTCTGCATTGTTATAAAGGGTTTTCGCCTCGTCCAAATTCAGGCTTAAATCCTTAGCAATTTTTGAAAGCTTTGTAAGGTTAGCCCTTTCATTTTCGCCGATATCCTGACCCTTTATAACGCTTTGGGTAATGGAAAAGGCGTAGTCGCTTACCTGATTTAAAAATCTTGAAACGGTTTGCATACTGCTGTGCTTAACGGGTAGCTCGGCAAGCGCCGCCGATGCAGTTCCCGCCTGCAAAACAAGCTCGTTTGTAAGGTGGGTGAGGGTGGCTGCGGTGCCAATATAAAGGGTTTTGCCAAGCGTTACCGAAATGTTTTCCATTTCACTGCTCAGCCTTTCCATAGCCGACTGATGCTTGTGAATGATTTTTCTTTTTAAGAACTCGGTTTGGCATTTAGTATGAATAAGACTGCCCGCAAAAACAAGCACAAATGTGGCGGCAAAGCTGATTATTCTAACCAAACAACGTTTTTTAATATAAAAATTCATTTTTATCACCTGTAAGATAGTATAGCCTAAAATTTGGTTTTTATTAGTTTTAAGCCTCTTGTTATCCTCAGATGATAAAAGATTAATTTATCCCCCTTTATATTTTCTTCTTGTGGCAAGTCCGCCTCTTATATGACGTTCGTTTTTGTTAAACTCCAAAACCTTTTTAACATCGTTATACAAAACGGGATTTTTGGTTTTAAGCCGTTCGGTCACGTCCTTATGTACGGTGGATTTTGAAACATTAAAAACTCCTGCGGTCTGCCTTACGGTAGCACCGTTTTTCTTTATGTATTCCCCTAAAATTGTGGCGCGGTTTGTAACCGACTGCTTCATAAAATCAACTCCTAATGTAGTTAATTCTATGAAAACAAAAATAATTATATTCATATATGTTTTTGTTGTGATTTGAAGGGGCATATGCTATAATAAAAATACTAAAGCTATAACATTTGGGAGTGGCGCAATGAAATTTATTCATCTTTCTGATTTGCATTTAGGCAAGCGTGTAAATGAGTTTTCGATGCTTGAGGATCAAGAATACATTTTAATACAGATTTTAGAGATTGTTAAGCAGCAAAAGCCCGATGCGGTTATCATAGCGGGTGACGTTTATGATAAATCGGTTCCCTCTGCCGAGGCGGTTGAGCTGTTTGATAGCTTTTTGGTGCGCCTTTTAAAGCTTCAGGCAAAGGTTTTTGTCATAAGCGGAAACCACGATTCCGCCGAAAGAATTGCCTTTGGCGCAAGAATTATGGATAAAAGCGGAATTTATATGTCGCCCGTTTATAACGGCGCGGTTGTGCCTGTTGTTTTAAGCGATGAGTTCGGCGAGGTTAATGTTTATATGCTTCCCTTTGTAAAGCCCGCAAACGTCAGAAGATTTTTCCCCGATGCCGAAATTTCATCCTATACCGATGCGGTATCGGTAGCAATCAAGGCTATGTCTGCCGATTATTCAAAGCGCAACATTTTAATCACCCATCAGTTTGTAACGGGGGCGCTTCGCTCCGAGTCGGAGGATATTTCGGTAGGCGGCACCGATAATGTAGATGCAGCTGTTTTTGCGGGGTTTGACTATGTAGCCCTCGGGCATCTTCATAAAAGTCAAAAATGCTCAAGCGAGTATATCCGTTACAGCGGTACGCCTTTAAAATATTCCTTTTCTGAAGCGAATGATAAAAAATCCGTAACGGTTATAACCCTTAATGAAAAGGGTGATATTTCTTTGGATTTCATACCCCTTATTCCAAAGCGTGATATGGTAGAAATAAAGGGTAGCTACGAAGAGCTTACCCTTAAAAGCTTTTGGGAAAACACCTCTTATAATGAGGACTATATGCATATAACCCTTACCGATGAGGAGGATATTCCCGAAGTATTAACAAAGCTTCGTGTTATTTATAAAAACATTATGAAGCTTGATTATGACAATAAAAGAACCCGTACAATGAACGAAATAAACGGGGCGGAGGCGGTAAAGCAAAAGACTCCCGCCCAAAACTTCAGCGAATTTTACGAGCTGCAAAACGGGCAGCCCTTAAGCGATGAGCAGTCGGCGTTTTTAGCCGATATTATTGAGCGTATTCAGGAGGGTAGATAAATGAGACCCTTAAATTTAAAAATTTCTGCTTTTGGTCCCTATGCGGGCGTAACCGAAATTGATTTTAATGAGCTTGGAAAGGGCGGAATTTACCTTATTACGGGCGATACGGGCGCGGGTAAAACCACAATTTTTGATGCCATTACCTACGCCCTTTACGGAAAGCCAAGCGGTGAAAACCGCGATGTATCTATGCTTCGCTCAAAATATGCCGATAAATCGGTGCCCACCGAGGTGGAGCTTGTTTTTTGCTATCGTGATAAAAACTACACAGTAAGCCGAAATCCCGAATACGAAAGGGAGGCAAAGCGGGGCGGCGGTACCGCCAAGCAAACGGCGGGCGCAACGCTAATCTACCCCGACGGCAGTGTTAAAAGCGGCACCAAAGAGGTAACGGCGGCTATTGAGGAGATTATTGGCGTTAACCGTGACCAATTTTGCCAAATCGCAATGATTGCTCAGGGCGATTTTTTAAAGCTTTTATTTGCTCCTACCGATGAGCGAATGAAAATATTCCGCCATATTTTTAAAACCGAGCTTTACTGCTCACTGCAGGAGCGGCTAAAGGGTGAGCTGAGCGGTTTAGATGCCGAGTGCAAAAAAATAAGGCAGAGTATTTCGCAGTATATAGGCGGTATTGTGTGCGAGGAAAACTGCACCGAAGCTTTAGAGGTATCAAAGGCTAAAAGCGATGAAATGACAATAGAGGATACCCTGTTGCTTATAAAAAAGCTGATTTTAAAGGATGAAAATGCCGAAGCCGAGCTTGAAAAAGCAAGGCAGGAGCTTCTTTGTCAGCTTGATATAGTAAAATCGGCTATAAATAAGGCGAACGAGCTTGTCCTTTTAAAGGACAGGCTTCAAAAGACCGAGTATGAGCTAAAAATTAAAACCGAAAATCAAAAACAGCTTTTAGAAAATCTTGAACACCAAGCGGCAAAGCAGTCGGAAATTAAAGGTCTTAATCAATCGGCGGCGCAAATCAAGGCCACTCTGCCCGATTATGATGAGCTTTGCCAAAAGCAAATCGACCTTAACGGCAACACAACCTTGCTGGAGCAGAAAAACAAAAAGCTTCAGACCGCAGAGCAGAGTATAAAGACTATGGAAGAGCAGATAGCCTGCCTTGAGCAGGAGGCAAAGCTATTAGAAAAGGCGGGGGAGGAAAAGCTAAGGCTCGATATCAGAAAAAAGGAGCTTAGAGAGGACTTTGAAAGGCTGTCATTACTAAAGTCCGATATCACCGCCTTGGAAACGGCCTATTCCGAATATAAGCAGTCGGTAGAGGGGTATAAGCAAAAACAGGCTATTTTTGAAAGGGCAGAGGGCGAATACAAAGCTCTAAACCGACTATATCTTGATGCTCAGGCGGGTATTCTGGCGGACACCTTGGCAGAAAATGAGCCTTGCCCCGTTTGCGGCTCTACCTCCCACCCAAAAATTGCAATAAAGCCCCAAAACGCACCAACAAAGGCAGAGCTTGAGTTGGCGCAAGCCCGTTTAAACAGGGCTTTAGACGACGCCAACAATGCAAGAAACAAATCAAGCGGCTTTAAGGGCGCCTTTGAAGAAAAAAAGGAAGCAGTTTTAAGGCAGGTAAAATCTGCACTGGGCGATATATCGGTTAATGATGCCAAATCGCTTATTGAGGTCAGGCTCTCGGATATACGCGCCGAGGCTTTAAAGGTGGCTGAAAGATTAAATCAGGAGCAACTTAAAACCGAAAGAAAGCAAAAGCTCGATTTAGAGCTTCCAAAAAGCAGGGAAGTTCTGGAGCAAACCAAATCCGAGCTTTTAAAAACCTCAGATGAAATTAAGGCTATTACCGCCGAAAACACTCTGCTGCAAAAAAGGATTGCCGAAATCAAGGCAAGGCTTGGGTTTGAAAGCAGGGCGGCGGCAGAGCAGTATATAGCCTCTGCCGAAGGTAAAGCCGAGCAATTGGCGCTTGAGCTTGAGCAGGCTACTCAGGCTTTAAATCAAAACAATGAAAAAATAGCCTATTTTACCGCCGTTAAGCAGGAGACCGAAAGGCAATTAGCACTTGGCGGTGAAATTGATTTAGATGCACAGACCTTAAAGCAAACCGAACTTGAAGCAGGGCTAAGGTCGCTTGAGCTTGGCTCAAAGGCGGTTCACGGCAGAATTATTACAAATCGGTCGGCGCTGCAAAACATTACCCTTAAATCGGGTGACCTTGTTAAGGCGGAAAAAAGCTATTCTATGGTAAAAGCCCTTAGCGATACCGCAAACGGCAACATAAAGGGCAAAAAAACTATGCTTGAAACCTATATTCAAATGAATTATTTTGATAGGATTATAGACCGCGCCAACGCAAGGCTTATGGTTATGACGGGCGGACAGTATGATTTGGTGCGCCATAAGGAGGCGTCTACTCAGGCAAAGGGTGGCTTGGATTTAGATGTTATAGACCACTATAACGGCAGTAAAAGAAGCGTAAAAACCCTCTCGGGCGGTGAAGCCTTTAAGGCGTCGCTTGCCTTGGCGCTGGGTCTTGCAGATGAAATTCAGTATTCCGCCGGTGGAATAAAGCTTGACACAATGTTTGTAGATGAAGGCTTCGGCTCGTTGGATGAGGACTCCCTATCCTCCGCTATGAAGGCGCTTGTTTCCTTGGCGGAGTCAGACCGCCTTGTTGGCGTTATTTCCCACGTTTCTGAGCTTAAACAAAAAATAGATAAACAAATTGTAGTTTCTAAGGATAAAGCAGGCGGCAGCCGCGCAAAAATTATTGTGTAAAATTTTTATTATTTTTAACAAATAAAACGTGCGCTTTTATTGCGGTTTAACGAACGAAAACACAAAAACATATACAATATTTTGTTGTTCTTCGATTTTTTGCGACAAAACGGTTTAAAAAATGCAGATTTAATAGGAAATTTTTAGACTTTAAATGTTGCAAAAATATGTTAAAATATAATTGAACTAAGTATTTTTATAAAAAATCGGTGATTTGTTAGCCAAAATTACCAAATTAACAGGGCGATTATTTATGCAGTCAAAAAAGTGCATAAAAATCGTCGGACATTTTTGTGTGATATTTTATTGGACAAAATAAAATAATTTGGAAATTTTGTAGATACAAATGAATTGACACTTTATAAAATACGAAAATATTGGAAACGAGAAACGTTTTAGTGAAAATAATCGCTAAAGCGGAATTTCTCGTTCTTAAATCTGTTTTATCGCAGAGTCGACAAGTCAGCATTTATTACTCCTTATATACATTATATATATAAAGGTTGACTTACAGATACTGCGTTGTAAGATAAGACGTTTTTAAAACGGCAATCCATTAAATCGGAGGTTAGATCAATGAAAAAAAAGTTAAGCCTGGTTTTAGCAATGGTTATGATTTTAACATCAGTTTTTATAACCGGCGCTTCAGCCACAGGTGAAAACGGTGGCACCACCAACACAGTTGGCGCTGTTACCGGTTCATCTGAACTCCCGACTTATGAGGACTATTTGTCCGGTAAGAACGGAACTCCCGATGCAACCGAGGAAATTGTCATAGATGCAACTGATTTTGTGTCTTCTGCCAATGCCACGGTTGAAAAGCTTGATACCTTCAAGCCTGAAAACGGGGAAGAGAGAAAAACGGTAGTTAAATGGACCAATGAGGACGGTTATCTTCGTTATAACATCACCGTTCCTGCCGACGGTCTTTATGCCGTTAAGTTCCTTTATTACGCCCTTCCCTCAAGAAACAATCCTGTAAGTGTTGGTATTAAGGTAGACGGCAAATATTTCTTTGAAAATATGAAAGAGTTTACTCTCGACCGTATTTTTAAGGATGAGCCTATCTTAGAAACCGACGAAAAGGGCAAAGACAAGTACGATGAAAACGGCAATCCTGTTTATAAGGTAGCGGTTGACAAGGACGGCAATCCCAGAACCGACTCTAACGGTGACCCCGTTTACGTTACCGTTCGTATTGATGGTATCGGTAATGAGTTCGCCGCTGAGCAGACCGAGTACTTTGCATTCCAGGAGGCCTACTTTACAGATCCTACCGGTTTGGAAAGAACACCTTATACAATCGCTCTTACCGCCGGCACACATACAATCGACATTGAGTCCATTGCAGAACCCTTTGCTTTGGATGCTGTTGTGTTGTCTACCCCTGTTAAGTACTTACCTTATTCTGAGGTTTCCAAGAATTATGATACCTCTAAAAAGGTAAGCGCCGACACCATCAAAATTGAGGGTGAGGATGCAAACTTCAAGAGCACAAATTCACTCGTTGCTCAATACGATCAGACCGACCCCAGCGTTTCTTCTGCTAACGGATCTAACCCTTATCTTACACGCATTAACTATATTGGTAACACCAACTGGTCTACCCCGGGTCAACGTCTTACCTGGAAAGTAACAGTTCCCGAAGCTGGTTATTATAAACTTGCCTTCCGTTACAAACAAAACCACGTTCTTAACGGTAACGCTTACCGTAAGCTTTCTGTAAATGGCAAGGTGCCTTTTGCTGAGGCAGCCGATATTGCCTTCACTTATGGTCTTGATTGGTCCCATAAGGAATTTGCAGATGAAAACGGCAATCCTTACCTTATTTATTTTGAAGAGGGTCAGAACACCATCGAGCTAGAGGTAAACTTAGGTGAGTTAACCGAAACCGTTCGTGACCTTAAAGAGGTTATTTATAAAGTCGGCGTTCTTTACCGTGATATGGTTAAGATTACAGGTGAATCACCTGACAGCGGCCGTGACTATAACCTTTTTGAACAAATTCCTAACTTCAACGAAAACCTTATTGAGTACAGCAAGGAGCTTTATCGCATTGCTTCTAAAACAGAGGAATTAGCAGGTCAGCTTGGCGGTACCAACGCCACTACCATTCGCGGTCTTTGTGAGGTTTTAGATGAAATGGTTGAGCATCAGTGGATTGCTCACCAGTACAAGAGCCGTTTCTACAGCAACTATTCCAGTGTTAGCGCTCTTGTTTTCTCAATGATGGAAATGGGTCTTAACCTTGACTACATTGAGGTTGCCGCTCCCGATACCGAGCTTAAAAATCCTGCTGCAAGCTGGTGGAAGAAAACAAGCTATTCAGTTCAGCGCTTCTTCGCTTCCTTCAGTGCAGACTACAACAACATTTCAGGTGATGTTGAAACCGAAAAGAGCATCACTATCTGGGCTAACTGGGGCCGTGACCAAATCCGCGTTCTTAACAACCTTATTCAGTCATCCTTCACCCCACAAACAGGTATAGGCGTTAATCTTAAAATGTCCGGCGCATCCTATATTAACGCTATTCTTTCGGGTAAAGCTCCCGACTGTTCGTTACATATGAGCCGTTCTGAGCCTGTAAACCTTGCTATTCGCGGCGCTATGGTAGACCTTACTCAGTTCCCCGATTATAATGAGGTTATTAAGCGCTTTATGACAGCCGACGCGGTTTTACCCTTCTCCTTTGATATGGACTCAACCGATGATAAACCCGCAGGTGTTTACGCATTACCTGATACACTTAGCTTCTATATGCTCTTCTATCGTACCGATATTTTTGATGAGTATGATTTAGAGCCGCCTAAAACCTGGCAAGAATATTTAAGAATTGCCGCATTGCTTAACAGAAATAATCTCCAAGCCAGCTTACCCTACACAGGCATTGCAAGCGCTACAGCAGTTAATGCAGGTGTTGGTTCGCTTAGTATCTTACCTACATTTATTATGCAGCTTGGCGGCGAGATTTATAAAGAGGATGGTTCAGGTACATTACTTACCTCTTCAACTGCTATTGAAGCATTCGAGTTCTGGACCGACTTCTTCAACGAATACAAATTCCCCGTACAGGCAGACTTCTTTAACCGTTTCCGTTTAGGAACTATGCCTATGGGTATTCAAAACTACAGCACATACATTCAGTTTACTATGGCTGCGCCTGAAATAACAGGTAAATGGAAGATGGCACCTATCCCAGGCTTTATGCGTGAGGATGGCACCATTAATAACTGTCAGGCGGGTTCAGGTTCAGGCTGTGGTATCTTAAAGGCTTCCAAAAACCATAAGCTTGGTTGGGAGTTCCTTAAATGGTGGACTTCTGCTGAAACTCAGCTTACCTATTCTAACAACTGCGAATCCATTCTTGGCGTTTCGGGCCGTGTTGCTACAGCAAACCCTGAAGCTCTTTCCAAGATGGGTTGGGATAAGGAGAGCGTTAAGGTTCTTCTTGAGCAGTGGTCTAAGATGAAGGAAGTTCCTGAGGTTGCAGGTAGCTACTACACCGCAAGATCAATTGACCAGGCATACTGGAACGTTGTAAACAACGCACAGAATGCTAAGGATATGCTTATTAAATGGGCAGAAATTTCCGATGCAGAGATTGAGCGTAAGCGCAATCAGTATGATATTAAGTAAAAGGAGGGCACAAGTATGACAACAGCTAATAAAGAACCCGTTAATCTGGTTATTAAAAGAAAAGAAAAGTTTTCTAACAATGCAGTATATTATCTTATGCTTGCACCCTTCTTCGTTCTTTTCTTCCTGTTCACAGTATTACCCGTTATCAGCTCGGTAATATTAAGCTTTTTCGATTTCGACGCCGTTTCTTTCCCACGCTTTGCAGGCGTTGATAACTACCTTCGTATGTTCGTTCACGATGACGTTTTCCCAAAAGCACTCAGCAACACACTTGTTTTGGCGATTGTAACAGGTCCCTTGGGCTTCTTAATTGCCTTTATGCTTGCTTGGATGGTTAACGAATTTGGTCCGGGCGTTCGTACACTTCTTTCATTTATGTTCTATGCCCCCGCACTTGCAGGTAACGTTTACTTTATCTGGCAAATTCTTTTCAGCGGTGACGCATACGGCTACATAAACAGTACACTTCTTTCCTTTGGTCTTATTGTTGAGCCTATTCAGTGGCTTAGAAATCCAAGCTATGCTTTACCTATTATATGTATAGTACAGCTGTGGATGAGTATGGGTGTTACCTTCCTTTCAAACATTTCCGGTTTGCAAAATGTTAACCCCGAGCTTTATGAAGCAGGCGCAATCGACGGCGTTAAAAACCGTTGGCACGAGCTTTGGTACATTACCATTCCATCAATGAAGAGCATTTTAATGTTCGGTGTTGTTATGCAAATCCAGTCAGCCTTCTCTATTGCGGCTGTTCCTCAGGCGCTTTGCGGCTACCCAAGTATCAACAACTCAACCGATACTCTTGTAGCACTTATTACCGACGTTGGTACTGCTCGATATGAGATGGGTTATGCAGCTGCTATTTCAGTTATTTTGTTTATTATGATGTTTGCTACCAAGAACTTACTTGGTAAGCTAGTAAACTTAGCGGGGAGGTAGAGAATAAATGGAAGCTACAATGAGTAAAGCTGATGCCAGAAGGCTTAAAAAGTTAAAGCTTAAAGCCGCTAAACGCGATCAGTACAAACGTTTCACTCGTACCAAAAGCGGAAACTTCTTCTACACATTTTTCTTAATTCTCTTTGGCATGTTCTCAGTACTCCCTATGTACTACTGTATTATTACTTCCTTCAAGCCATTGGATGAGCTTTTGGTTTTCCCGCCTCGCTTTTACGTTATTTCACCTACCGTAGAAAGCTATCTTACCCTTCCAAGCCTTTTGGATAACCTTGCAGTTCCCCTTTCAAGATACGCTTTTAACAGTATTTTCGTAAGCGTTGTTGCTACCTTCCTTCACGTTATGGTTGGTTCCGCAGCAGCTTACGTATTGGCAAAAACCAATATCCCCGGTAAAAAGATAATCTTTACTATTGTTCAGATGTCACTTCTTTATAACAGCTACACCTTGGAAATCCCACGTTACATTATTTACGCTAATATGGGCATATTCGATACCTATTGGGCCTACATTTTACCCGCAATTCCTTCTTCAATGGGTGTATTCCTTATGAAGCAGTTTATGGATACCAACATTCCCGACGCTTTGATTGAAGCAGCCAAGATTGATGGCGCAGGCTCCTTTAGAACCTTCTGGTCAATTGCAATGCCTAACGTTAAGCCTGCTTGGCTTACCCTTACACTCTTCTCCTTCCGTGACCTTTGGGCAGCTGCCCCCGGTTCCACAATCTTCAGTGAAGAGCTTAAGACACTTCCCTTCGCAGCTTCTACCATCGCACAAAGCGGTATTGCTCGTCAGGGTTGCGCCATGGCAGTTACAGTTATTATGATGATTCCGCCTATTTTGGTTTACTTGGTAACACAAAGCAGTGTTACACAAACCATGAGTAGTTCGGGTATTAAATAAGCATAGGAGGAAAGTTAAATGAAAAAATCGCCCTTGTTAAAAGGCAAATTGTATCGTAAGGCTCTTCTTCCTGTATTGCTTATTGCAATTATTATGTCGATATTTGTTGTTCCCGTATCGGCAGATAAAATCGCTCAGGATCCTTATGATACCTACACCTACTGGACTTCACCCGGTATTAAGAAAGACGTTTCATCTGCTCCTATGTATGAGTATGATACAACCATCACAGCCGCAACACTTGGCTTAGATGCTTTCGTTGCGCCTACCGATGTTTTCATTGACAATAAAGGTTTGATTTACCTTACCGATAACGGTAATTCAAGAATTGTTGTTATGAATCCCGATTATACCCTTAATAAGGTTATTAAAAGCTTTAACTATAAAGGCGAAACACTTGAGCTTAGTAAGCCAGCATCTGTTTTCGTTACAAATAAGGGTGAGCTTTTTGTAGCAGATACCGAAAACGCCCGTGTTATTATTGGTGATTTAAACGGTGTTGCTTCACGAGTTCTTTATCTACCCGAGGATGATGTTATTCCCTCAAACTTCCTTTACAAGCCTGAAAAAATCGTTGTAGATAATGAAGGTTATTGCTACATTCTCAGCACCGGTTCTTATTACGGCGCTGTTATGTATGATGATGAGTATAACTTCTCCGGCTTCTACGGCGCTAACTCAGTTAAAAGCTCTGTTTTAGATATTTTCACAAAAATTTATGAGCTTTACATTATGTCTGATACGCAGCAGGCAAATAAAATGAGAGAGCTTCCTTACTGCTTTACAGACCTTTCAATAGACGAAAAGAACTTCGTTTATACCGCTACTGCGCCTGAAACCAATACCGCTTCCAATAAAGGTCAGCTTAAAAAGCTTTCCCCCGGCGGTATTAACATTCTTTCAGATAAAACCTCTAAAAGGGTTGTTTCTGCCGAAGACTTTAACTTCTCTGATGCCTTGAGCGTTAAGTTTGCCAACAATAAGGGCAGATACGATCAGAGATTCAGTAACATTATTTCAATGGACGTTGACTCCTACGGCTATATGTACGGACTTTGCAGTTCTTACGGTCACGTTCTTGTTTATGATCAGGAATGTAATCAGCTTACCGTTTTCGGTGGCGGTCTTGATAAGGGTGGTCAAAAGGGTACCTTTGGTAAGGCAGTAAACATTCAGGTAGACGATATTTCCGAAAAGGTATTTATTGTTGACGGTGCATATAATTCGCTTACCGTTTTCAAGCCAACCGAGTACGGTAAAATCGTTAAACAGGCACAGGCGTTTACAAGCGCAGGCGACTATGAGGATGCTGAAAAGCTTTGGAACGAGGCTCTTACCTACGACCGTAACTCTCAGCTCGCATACCGCGGTCTTGCCCACTCTGCCTTAATTCAAGAGAGATATGAGGAAACTCTTGATTATGCTAAGCTTGGTTACGACCAAGATATATATGCTTCTGCATTCGTATTTGTTCGTAACGATTTCCTTACAGAGCACTTCCTTGTTATATTCTTACTTGCAATAGCTATTGTTGTTGGACTTATCTTTGGTGTTGTTTATATGAAAAAGCACAACAAGAAGCTTATTAAAAATCCCGCTCTTGCAACAATGTTCGGTTCAGTTATGCATCCGTTTGAGGGATCACAACAGGTAAGATACTATAATAGAGGTTCTGCAAAGCTTGCAACCTTAGTATTGGTTATTTACTTTATAACAACCGTATGCAGTGAAATCTACTATGGCTTTATGTACGTTATGGTAGATAAATCCACCTATAGCGCAGGCTTCTCACTTATTCGTACCTTTGGTATTGTATTGCTCTGGACAGTTGTAAACTGGGGTCTTACAACCCTCTTCCAAGGTAAGGGTAATATGAAGCAGGTTTACATTGTAACCTGTTATGCGCTTATTCCTCAGATTGTAGGCTCAGTACTTACAACTATTCTTTCTAACATACTTGCACCTGAGGAAGCAATTATTATTACAGGTATTAATGTTGTATGTATTGCGCTTACAGCAATAATGCTTTGCATTGGAATTATGACAGTTCACGAAATAGGCTTCTTTAAATTCTTAACAATGACACTTGTTATTATTGTAGGTATGCTTCTTTGTGTATTTGTTATTATGATGGTAATTGTTCTGCTTCAGCAATTATTCACCTTTATCGGAACAATTTATAAAGAGGTCGCTTATCGATGACCGCAGACTTTGGAGGACTTAGAATGAAACACTTAATTAAGATAATCGCTTTGATATCTGCTTTGTGTATTATGCTTGGTGCGCTCTCAGGCTGTGGTGGCGTTTCAAGCGTTAAATACGAATATAAAAACTACGAAGATGTTGTAGTACACGATGTAGAAAATTTGGAAAACGGCGTTGTTGCTGAATCTGATGATTTTAAAATGATTTGGCACAAATCATCAATCGGCTCAGACGGTATGGAATATGACCGCGCCGCCATTGAGTTCGTTTCCAAAAAGGATGGTACCGTTTGGTCCACAACCCCTAAGAAATATTATGATTCCACAGATCCCGCAGCCCTTTACGGCGCAGGACTCATCAATTCATCCGTTGTTGTTACAGTTAGAAATGGTGAGCGTGTTTTCTCATACGATGCATATGAGCAAGCAATTATGTACGGTCGTTTTTCCTCTAAAAAATGTGAGGATAAAAACGGTATAACCGTTACCTATTATTTTGATGATTCAGGTATTATTGTTTCTGTTGACTATTATTTAGAGGACGGCGCATTTAAGGTATCCGTTGACCCCAAAAATGTTAACAGCTATATGATTGATACCAGTGCTAACGCAGGCGTACACGGCGAATCATCTGCAGGTCCCGTTCAGTACATTGTAAGCGTAACACCTGCACCCTTTATGTGCAGTACTGAAAATACACCCGCAAACAGCAAGGATTCCTACGTTGTAGTTCCTTCCGGCAGCGGCGCTCTTATGTACACCGATTTACGCACAGATAATAGTCTTCGTACTTTCGGTGACTTCCAGTTAAATCCTGATGGCACCGAAGGTTTGGTGTACGGTCAGGACTATGCGGTTGATAAATACCACAACCCACTTAACGAAACTCCTATTACAATGCCCTTCTACGGCATTAAAGCAGGTAATAACGCGCTTTGCGCTATTATTGAGCAGTCGGCTGAAGCTTGTAAAATAACCGCAAGACTTGGTGATACCACTCTTGGCGCAGACTTCACCAAGGATCCACCACCACCCGGTTATTCTTACATAGCAGCTACCTATAACGTGCTTGGTTATGATTCTATTTTCACCAATGACCGTTGGCGTTTACAGTATAACGAATATACTGAGCAAAATCTTGAGCCGGTAGTAATTGGTTATTACCCCTTAAGCGGCGACCAAGCCAATTATACAGGTATGGCAAAGCGTTATCAGAAATATCTTGTAGATAAAGAAAATCTAAAGAAATCTCAGGATAATCAGTTGCTTAACGTTAAGCTTTACGGCTCCTTCATTCAGGATGAGCTTTTCGCGGGTATCCCTTATGAAAAGGACATTGCTCTTACAACCTATAAGGAAGCAACCGAAATCTTAAGCGACCTTAAGAAAATCTCAGGCGGAAGCCTTACTGCAATTATGCAGGGCTATGGCGACGGCGGTATTGATGCCGAAAAGCTTGCGGGTGGTTTTAAACTCACAGGCGTCGTTGGCAGCAAATCCGACCTTGAGGAATTTGTTGAGTACACAACAGCTAACTCAATAAAAACCTTCTTCAACTTTGATATTGTTAAATTCTATGAATCAACAAAGGGCTACAGCGTCAATTTTGATGTTGCCCTTAATGTAAACGGAATTCCTTCCCCTGTTTATGATTTCTTAGCTTCTACCCGTGCCCGTCATGAGGTTAAAAACGGCGGTAAGGTTGGCGCAAAGGTTTCACGTAGCGAGCTACCTAACGTAGCAAGCGATGTTGTTGCCTTTGCCGATAAGCTTGGTATCACAGGAATTGGCTTTAATACCTTAGGTAATATGGCTTATTCCGATTACGATGTTGTTGAAGAAAACGGCGTTGCAGTTTTCAGAAATCCCGTACGTTTAAATATGGGTAATGATGTTAAGGCAATCGTTGCTGATGCTCAAAAGAACAACAAAACAGTATTAATGGATGGTACCTATGCCTACGGCGCAGTTGCAGCAGATGTTATTGCTAACATTCCTTCTGCCTCCAATCAGAACAACATATTTGATTTAGAAGTTCCTCTTTATCAAATTGTTTTCCAAGGCTATAAGGCAAACAGCGTTAGCGCTATTAATACTGCAGTAAATAAAAGAGAGCAGTTCTTAAAGGCTATTGAAACAGGTAGCGGACTTTCCTTCGAGCTTATCAATAACTACTATCAGGATCTTAGTATGCAAAATATGCGCGGCTTACACGCTGCATTGTATTCTGATAATGTAAAGCTTATTGAGGATTATGTAACCGAAGGTAAGGCTTACCTCACCAGCGTTGCAGGCGCAACAATCGTTAGCCATCAGTATATGACCAAGGATGTTGTTAAAACAGTATTCGATAACGGCGTTACAGTTTATGTAAACTATGGCGATACCGATTACACATCCGACATTGGCGTAGTAAAAGCTCAAGGCTTTTTGAATAAATAAAGGAGGGGATCTTAAGTGAAAAAAGATAAAAATGTAGAATTAGAAGCTAATACCACTGAAGAAAGAAAGCCCACCCTTTCTGAAATTCTTAAAGCTGAAGAAGCAGAATTAAAAGCACAGAAAAAGGCAGAAAAAGCCAAAAGAAAAGCAAAATATGCCTATGATATTAACGGCAATATTATCCCTGACCTTGATGTTAAGCACGTTAAGGGTATTGAATCTAAGAAAAGCTGGTACGGTTTTTACTTTATTCTTCCTTGGCTTATAGGTTTGGTTCTTTTCTTCCTTATTCCTCTTATTTCATCCTTAACCTACGCTTTCAGTGACGTTACTCCTGAGCCTGGTTATATGGATACCACTTGGGTAGGCTTAGAAAACTACCGTTACATTTTTGATAGCAGTGATACCTATCAAAAAGCGCTTTTGGGTTCAATAGGCGACTTTGTACTTCAATTGCCTATTATCGTTATTATAAGCTTGATTTTGGCGCTTATCCTCAACAGTAACTTTAAGGGCAGAACCTTCTTCAGAGGCGTATTCTTCGTTCCCGTTATTGTTGCAGCCGGCGTTATTATGGGTCTTCTTACTCAAAGCTACGGCGAAAACGGCCCTATCATTCAGCTTTCATCAACGGTTGCAGCCGATGCATATTCAACTGTTGGTACCGGCGGCGGTTTGGATGTTACCGAGCTTTTGACCTCACTTGAGCTTCCTGCTGATATTACCGAACAGCTCAGCTCATTGATAACCGACATTTTCAATACCATTTGGAGCTGCGGTATCCCTGTTGTTTTGTTCATTGCAGGTCTTCAAACAATCCCTGCTCAGCTTTACGAAGCATCTAAGGTTGAGGGCGCAACCACTTGGGAGGAGTTCTGGTACATTACACTTCCTTCTATCGGTCAAACCTTGCTTTTGGTTATTATCTTCACCCTTATCGAGCTTCTTACCAAGTCAGATAATGAGGTTATTAACCTTGCATATGCTCAAATCACAAACGTTGAGTACGGCTTAAGCTCAGCAATGCTTTGGTTGTTCTTCGCAATTATCGGTGTAATTACCGGTCTTATAATTTTAATTTTCTCTAAGACTTGTCTTAAGAGATGGGAATAGGAGGGGAATGATAATGACTACAGAAAAAAAGCTTAAAAGAACAGTTCCTGCTTTAAACAAATACAAACTTAAATCAGTAGGCGCAAATATTGTTGTTTCTATTTTTCGTTATGTTTTGTTGATAGCTATCAGTTACATCATTCTTTACCCCCTCTTCGCTATGATAGGCTATTCCTTTATGTCTAAGGCTGATATGTTAGATACCAGTGTTACCTGGATTGCTAAAAGAGGTACCTTTGAAAACTATAAGGTTGCTTGGGAAGCACTTGAATATCCTACTTCACTTCTTAACACCATAACCATTCATTTGGTAAGTGCAGTTCTTGAAATTTTCTCTTGCGCAGTTGCCGCATACGGTTTTGCAAGATTTAAGTTTAAGTGCCGCGGACTTCTTTTCGGTATAGTTCTTTTCACTGCAATCGTTCCGGTGCAAATTTTGGTAATCCCGCTATTCCTTAACTATCAGTATTTTGGATTTGGCTATATAGTAAACCTTCTTAATATGATTCCCGGTGTTGAAATTCCCTACATATCCCTTACCGATACCCCCTTCACCTTCTGGCTACCCTCGCTCTTTGGCGCAGGTCTTCGTTCGGGATTGTTCATATTCATCTACCGTCAGTTCTTTATTGGTTTGCCAAAGGAACTTGAAGAAGCTTCCTGGATAGATGGTTGTAACCCACTTATGACCTTCTTCCGCGTTGTTATTCCTTCCTCAGGCGTTGTATTCTTAACCGTTTCAATCTTCTCTATCATCTGGCATTGGAACGAGTATTATCAGTCGGTTATATTCTTCAACGAAACACTTCCTCTTTCGGTTGTGCTTTCGGGTGTCAGATCCCTTAAGCTTGAAAATATGGGCTACAGAGAACAGTTTGCAGCCCCCGGTGTTTCGGCATCTTGCCTATTATTTATGGCGCCAATACTAATAATGTATCTATTTTTACAAAAGAAATTTATACAAAGTATTGACAGAGTCGGAATTGTAGGTTAAAATAGTAATATATATTACACTAGATTAGTTGTAATGTTTATTTAAAAAACAAAAAATTTTATTGGAGGTAAACAAAAATGAAAGCATTTTTAGTATCAAAACGCCTTATTAGTGTTTTAGCTTTATTGTTATCAGTTGTAATGCTCTTTGCAGCTTGCGGTCCTGATGAAGATGTTAGCGACACTAGTAATCCTGATGATGCTCAGACTTCATCTCTTGAAGATACCGCAGATGATAACTCAAGCGAAGCTCAGGATGATACTCAAAACGACAACAATAGCACTAATTCTAATCAAAATCCAAATCAAAGTCGAAATCCCAATGGCGGAAACACCAGTGGCGGTAGCACCACCACCGGCAACAATGCCTTTGATAATGCAGATTACTACAAATCTGCTCCTAAGGGCCAAATTCACGTTCTTATGTGGAGAAACTTTGACAGCTACGAAAAAGTTTTAGTTCAACAGTACACAAAGCTTACCGGTGTTAACGTTAAAGTTACCACAATAGCTGAAAAAGACTACGCTAACAAGCTTATTACAATGATTACAGGTAAAAACGCTCCTGACGTTGTATGTCTTCAGGGTAATAACTTCCCCAACCTTATAATTAAAGCTATGCAGCCTCTCGATTCTAAGACCTTCCAGCTTGATTCTGATTGCTGGGCATACAATATTATGGACGCTTTCAAAATCAATGGTCGTTACTTCAGCGTTGCTATGCCTAAATCTTGGTCCTGTGAAGACCTTAACTATGTAACCTACTACAATCCTCAGCTTCTTAAGAGCATAGGCGTAACCACTATGCCTTATGACCTTTATAAGCAAGGTAAATGGAACTGGGAAACTCAGGCAGAAATTATCCGCAAGGGTAAAGCTGCTAACAAGGTTGGTCTTGAAGTTCAGACTACTGACGTTTATATGCACTCTGCAGGTCAGGACTTTGCTACCTACAACGGTAAACAGTATACTAACGTTCTTAGAAGCGGTAAATACAATCCTCTTCTCGTTCAAGCTTGGTCCGAACTCGCTTCCTTCTATGCAGATAAGAGCGTAGGCGGCTGGGGCATTACCGATACTGCTACCGGTAAATGCGCACTTACCACCGCTATTGCATACGGTCTTTACAATGCTCAGGGCAACGGCGCTTGGTTCACCGCTAACCAAGGTTCATCTCTTCGCGCAGTTCCTGTAGCAGGTCCTAAGGGAAAAACCGCTTACACTCCTCTCCGTCCTAAGACTTGGGGTGTTCCTAAGAGTGCTAAGAATAAAGAAGGCGCCGCTTACTTCCTCCGTTACTTCCTTGATGTTAAAAACTTCAATTTTGATGGCTCCTTCCACAACAGCAACTTCAAAGAGGTTTATAACATTGTAACCAACCCCAAGGCTAAAAAGTCTATTATGTATGGTTGGGGTGTTGCCAACTATGTAGATACAAGCTTGTATGGTGTTATCCTTAGTGAGCTTAGTGGCGCACAGTCTCAGAACGTTACTTCTGTTCTTGATAAGGTTGCCACCGCACTCAACACACCTATTGATAAAGCAAATAAAGACCTTAAGAAAATTAAATAATTTTACTTTTCTTTAGATTAGCAAACATTCGTTTAATAGGTTTAAATAGGCTTTATTAAACCAAATTAACAAAAATACTTACTTTGGCCAAAGCATTTCTAAACAAATGCTTTGGCTGAGGTGGTTTATGTTTTTGAAATTAGCGTTTTATTATAACTTAAAATTGGTTTTTATAAGGCGCCGATTATAAATTATTAAAAAGGGGAGATAAGTGTTGAAAAGAAAATTACTAGCACTCTTTTTAGTAGTTGCTATGCTTGGCGTTTCGCTTTTTGCAGGTCTTACAACTGCAGGAGCTGAAAACGGCGCAAAAGCCGCAGACGGCATAGGTCCCCATACCTATCTTGATATGGAAAACTATGCAAACGACAAGACTTTAGCATCCTTTGATGCAGCTGCAGCTACTGAATTTTCAGAAGACGGTGCTTGGAGAACACAGTCAGTAAAAGCTGAAGATGGCACCCAAGCCAGCAGTACCGTAAAAGCTACTACAGCCAAAGCTCATACAGGTAACGTAAGCGTAGTGGCAGATGGTTCTAACAATAATTTTTATGGCTTCAAGGTTACCAACCTTGATGGTTCAACCTTGTATACCGTTTCCTTCTATGCTTACATTGAAGGAGATGCTACCACAACAAACGAAGAAGGTGAGCCTGTTCAAAACACCTTCAAAATTGATCAAGCATACGCCGTTGCAAAAGCTGTAGTAGGCGGCAAAGAATACGACTTCATAAAAAACGGTAAAATGGATATTAATAATACCATTCTTGGTAAGTCATATGCTTCGGTAGATGCTACCAATAAGTGGGCTAGAGTAGAATTTGACTTCAATCCTCACATCTGTCGAGATAGTGGAAAAATTGATTTTGATCTCTCTAAAGAAGACATTTATATTTGGTTCCATTTCACCGGCGAAAACACCAAGCTTTATGTAGATGATGCTTCAGTATACAAGGCATTCAGAGTAGATGCTTCCGCAAACTTTGGTGGCACTGTTACCTCAAATCTTCCAACCGATAAGGCAATCCCAGGTGAAGAGGTTGTTTTCACTGCTCAGCCTTTAGAGGGCAACACCTTCCTTAATTGGACCGATATAAACGGTAAGGTAATTTCTACCGATAAAGAGTTAAAATTCACCGCTGATGATAACTATGCCTATATTGCAAACTTCGAAGGTCCTAACAAGCCCAGCTATGACGTACTGGCTTCCTATGGCTTTGACGGTACTTTTGAAAGCTACGATCTTAATGCTACTGTCCCCGAATGGTATGTTCCCATTACTAAGGGTGATAGCGCAGGCTGGTACGATTTCACCGTTACGGATTTCAATACCGAATACTTTGAGCCTTTAAATATTAAAGCTGCTGAGGGCAATAAAGCAATGGCAGCTGCAGGACGTTTCCGTGAAGTTATATTACCATTAAGGCGCTTGGTTCCTAACACAAATTATAAGCTTAGCTTCTACGTATATTCACCCGACGCCAATCCCGACTTCTCTCTTGATAACTTTATTGTTACCGGCAGAGATATAGAGTATGCTGCAGATGCCAGCTCTTACTTCGCTTTCACCCGTAAGCATCAGTCTGCTTCCGGTTGGTATAGGATTGATATGGGCTTTAACTCAGCCCTTTCTACTTCCGCCAACTTCTTATTCAAGTTCAGATCTAACATTGCCGAAGATGGTGGTAAAGTTTACCTTGATGATGTTAGACTCGTTGCAATCAGCGGCTCCGAAGAGCTTGCAAACGGCGACTTTGAAAAGGGCACCGAGGGTTGGCATGGCGATGTTAACGTAGTTGCTGATAGCGGCAAAAACGTTCTTAAGCTAGATGCAGATAAATCTGCTTTCACCAGCTTACTTATTAAACAAAACACCTCTTACGAGATTACCTTTAAGGCTAAGGGTAAGGGTACTTCAGCTGCTCTTGATGCTTCAAAATCTGAAGTTAATACTAAGAACTACATCACTTCTGTAAGTGAAGTAGCTATTGACAGCGCAGACTGGAAAGAGTACACCTACAAATTCTATTCAGTTAACCACAATGCTTTCAACCTCGCTTTTGAGGCTGCAGCAGGCGGCTTGCTTGTTGATGATGTTGTAGTTAAGGAAAGCAGTCAAATCAGCGGCGCTATTATTGAAAAGATTGACTTTGAGTCCGAGCGTTTCGCTTTAAATGGTGCAGATAGCGCATTCTCTTATGTTGAAGAAGATGGCAATACCGTACTTAAGTATACACATGATGCTGAAAGCAAAGTAGATCATATCTTCGATCAACCATTCCTTTCTTATCAGGCACCTCTTGATGTTGCCCTTCGAATTTCTGTTCGTTATAAGATTGCTGATGGTAAATTAGGCGGCGCTGCCTACCTTGCACCTGAGTATTCTGCTCAGTACGGCGGTGAAACAGGCTTTGAACAGACTGCTAAAACCAGTGATTGGCAAACCGCTGCATTCTATATTACCAACACTACTCACGCAGCATTCAAATTTAAGATTGCCGCTATGACAGGTATGACCTTAAGCGATTTCTATGTAGATGATATTACTATTTCTCTTACACCTCCTATGGTATTACAAGAGAGCACTAAAATCACCTATTGCGAAGAGCTTTACAATGCAATTAAAAACTTTAGCTTTGAAAAGAAAGTTACCGAAAATGATTGGGCAAACCTTCCTTCTAACGTTAAAATCGTTGAGGGTGACGCACTTAAGGGCTCTCACTTCTTACGCGCAACTGCAGGCGCTCACTATGTAGTTCCTGTTACTGTTGAGGCTGGTGTTGAGTACACCTTTGGCGCTTCTATCCGTGGCGATAAAAACACTGTAGGTTATGTTGGTCTTGCTATCAATGATGAGGGTTCGGACTTCTATGTAAACCGTGATGATAAGCCCGCTTCCCGTATTGACTTTGATAAAGAAGAAACCGGTTGGAGCAGAAACGGCTTTAAGATTACTACCGATGCTTCCGGTGTTGCATATCTTGTAGTTCACGTTGAGTCAGGCACTCTTGATATAGATAGCTTAATGATGTTCACTAATAACTACAAGTATCGTTACGATCCTAACGATTATACCGTATACGTTCCTTACGATTACGATAATCTTCAGTCCCCCACAACCGTTATCAACGGCGGTTTTGGTGAGCAACCCTACTACAAACCCACTAAGGATAAATAAGAAAGGATGGTGCAGAAATGCGTAACAGCAAGTTAATTAAACTTCTTTGTTTAATTCTTAGCATTATTATGGCAGTATCGCTTTTAGGTGCTTGTTCCGATAAAGAAGGCGCAAATAGTTCTGAGCCTTCCGTTTCATCTGATCCTTCATCTAACAACGATGACAACTCAGATGATGACAATCAAGCAGGCGATGACACTGCTGATAATAATTCTGATGAATTTGACCAACCCTCTGACGGCGATGACAACTCAGGCGATAATTGGGAAAATAATGAGCCTTCTGAAGGTGATGACGAAGGTGACGACGACGAAGAAGGCGGTTATTCTGAATCCCTTCACGTTTTCAATGCAGAAGCTCCTATTATTAGCAACTACCGTGGTATGAGCTCTACCGTTTATCACGCATACGGTCATATGCTTGATGATAAAACAGGTCGCGCATACAATCAGGAAATGTTAGATTTAGAATTAAATCGTTTACAAAACGCAGGCGTTCACTACGCCAGAACCCGTTACACAACCGAATGGGCTTGGGATGCCAAAACAGGCGGTTGGAACTGGGACAGCGCCCGTATGAAATACTACTGGACCTATTGTAAAAACCTTCAGGACCGCAATATTGAGGTTCTTCAACAGGTTGGTTGGCACTTAGGTGTAGTTATGAAGGGTGACAAAGGTCAGCCTACCTCTATTACCGAGCACAACTACATTAAGTCTGCTAATAGCTATACTGATAAATACGGTGAAAGCGCTAGCTACGATTTCTCTCAGTGCCCCGATTCAAATTATCGCTACTATGCAAAAAGCTCTCTCCGTTTGGCTGAGGCTCATGCACAGCTTCTTTTAGAGGCTAAAAAGCGTGGTATTAACAATATCACTCACCTTATGTACTTCACCGAGCCTTCCTATGCCAGTACAGAATACCCTGCTCCTGAGACGTACATAGGTAAAGCAGCTGATGAATACATCTTCATTGTTAGGACTATTCAGGGCAAGCTTAAGGAGCGCGGTGTTTATGATATGGTTAAGCACGTTGGTCCTAACTTTTCTTGTAAACAAAGTAATGCTACTAACTACGGCGGATTAGCCCGCTACATCTTAGATAAGGGTAACGAGGATTTGTTCGATATTTGGACGAGTCACTTCTATGCTCAAAGAGGCGAAGCATTTGATAACTACTATGATGTCATTCATCCTACCTTTGAAGGCTTCTTAAAGCCCATGAAGGATCACGGCTTATATGGTAAAAAAGAATTCTGGGTTGATGAGTTCTATTGCCGTTCCGATAACGCTTTACTTGGCGTTGATAGTCCTTGGGCAGGTCTTCAGATGGCAGTTGGTGGTATTATCGCACAGCAAAGCGGTATTAGCAATATCAGCACATGGCAGATATTTGACCAGCTTTGGACCGACCAAAGCAATACAGGCGGTGAGTTCAATAACGGTATTCACACTTGTGGTTCCGCTCCCTCCTTGTTCATTTCATCTATCCCCAAGAGCCAGTATTACACCACTCAGTTGTTTGCTAAATACCACGGCTATGAAAACGGTAAAACCTTCAGAACCAATAATGATGCACTTCGGGAAGTTACTTCCTCCGATATTAGCATCGGTGCTGTTCAGCTTGCAGATGGTAGCTGGACCATTACCGTTGTAAATTCTAGCCTTGATGATTACGAGGTTACCGTTGAGTTTGATAAAGCTATTTACCAGACTCTCTACCGTCACGTTAGCGAAGTAACCAAGATTGTATGCACTACCGCTGCTCACCTTGCAGATGCCGACAAGACATTTGCAGACGTTAAGGATAAGTTCATTGACGTTGTTCCCGCAGCTTCAGTTGCTATTTACACAGGTGTTAAAGGCTAATTAATGGTTTAATCAAAAAAGACAGAAGCTTTAAGCTTCTGTCTTTTTTTGTGTTTGTCTTTTTTGTGTTTGTAAATATTTAGCTGATAAACCGTAAAATTTGCAGTTTCGAGGCCGTCCCCGGACGGGGATGATTCCCCACGGTGTGGGGAAATGTCACGAAGTGACAAAGGGGACAGGCGCCCGTCAGGCGGGGGACCGCCGAACGGCGGTGGAAGGGGAGAATATTTGCAGCAGAAACCTTTAATTACACGGTTTTTGATGATTTTTGTTCTTTTAAGTCTGTTTTAAAATTTTGGCTTAAAGCTTGGCATAAGCTCTAGCTTAAACAAATTCGCCTTGTGCTTTTTATCTATAAGCTCTCTTTTGGTTTGGTCTTCAATTTTGCCGGTGCGGATGTAAACATCAAGCTCGGCGTAGGTAAATCCAAGATTTTCCTCATCTGATTTACCGCATAGTCCATCAATTGGGGTTTTGTCAACCAATTCCCTTGGTAAACCCAAAAGGTAGCCGATTTGTTTAATTTCGGTAACGGTGAGGTGTGAAACGGGTGAAAAATCACCTACCGAATCGCCGTAACGTGTGGAATAGCCTACCCAATCCTCTGAAAGGTTACAGGTGTTTGCAACCCTGCCGTTAAGACTTTGTGATACGGCATAAAGGGTGGACATTCTAATTCTTGGCGGTAAATTTTGAAGAGTCTGAGGTGTTATTTCAATATCGGTGGGTAGGTTTTTAACAATGCCGTCAATGGCATCCTTAACGTTTACAACAAAGTGGCGTATGCCTAAATGATTTACCAAAAGGTATGCCATATCAATATCGTGCTGTTCGCCCTGTGGCATAAGAACGCCAATGACTCTATCCTTGCCAAGCGCTTCCACACAAAGGGCGGCGACTATTGAGCTATCCTTACCGCCTGAAATGCCTACAACGGCGTTGCAGTCGGGGCCGTTTTTACTAAAAAAATCCCTTATCCATTCTACACATTCGTTTTTAACCTTTTCTGCATTAAACATAGCTTTACCTCCTATTTTATTGCGGGGATTATTTCTCCACAGTCGTTTAAAACAAGCTCGGGTTTATCTTCCGATGCCTTTAAAATCTCCGGCGTTGTTTCACCGCTTAGCACCAAAATGCTATGTGCCCCCGCCGCAATACCGCTTTTAATATCGGTGTAAATTCTGTCGCCTATAACGGCTGTTTCATTCGGCGAAACGCCCCATTTTTCCATTGCCAATGTTGGCATAAGGGGTGATGGCTTGCCAATAAAAAGCGGCTTTTTACCGCTGACGTTTTCAAGCATTATGCTAACGCTGCCGCAATCGGGCACACTGCCAAATTCGGTAGGGCATACCAAATCGGGGTTGGTGGCAAGGTAGGGAATATCACGTGTTAAAAGAAGCTTGCTAACATCCTCAAGCTTTTTAAAGGTAAGCTCGGTGTCAAAGCCCATTACAATCAAATCCACCTTATCTAAATCCTCGGTGATTTCAAACCCTTCCTTTTCAAGCTCCTTTTTTAAAGAGGTTGTACCACAAACATAAAGGGTAGCCCCCAAATGGTGCTTTTTTAAATAGTAGGCGGTAGCCTGTGAGGAGGTTATAAAATCATCCTCGGTAGCCTCAATACCAAGCTGCGCCAATTTTTTAACATAGTCCACAACACTTTTTGAAGAGTTGTTTGTCATAAAAAGGTAGCGATTGCCGTTTGCCTTTATTGTTTGCAAAAGCTCCTTTGTAAAGGAAAAAAGCGTGTTGCCCAAATAAAGGGTGCCATCCATATCGAACAAAAACAGCTTGATTTTTTTAAGCATTTCGGTATTGGTCATTCGCAAAACCTCCTTTTTAAGTAATTTCATAAAAAGCAGACCAAAGGCTAAAAATCCGTTGGTCTGCGGCCGTTATAAGGGTTATTTTTTAAAGGTTACCATTTCTTCTACAGATTTACGCTTTTTTGGGCGGAGCTTTGGCTCTTTAGCATAGCCTAAGGCGATAACAAGCCTTGCGGCGCCCTTAATATCACAAATATCACGGATTTGCTCATCATTTATCCAACCTAAAATGCAGCTGTCAACGCCCAGACTAGCCGCTTCAGCGGTGATATAGGCCGACGCAATGCCAATATCAATTGAGCGATAGTCATTATGCTTTAATTTTGCGCCCATAGCCGCCATTTTGGTGTAAGGCTCCTCAGATATAACAAGCATAACGGGAACATCATAGGCAAATTTATTAATGCCAACATCGGTGGTGCATTTTGCAACCTTTTTAGCAACCTCGCCCTCGCAAACGGTGAAGTGATATGGTTGACCGTTGCAAGCCGAGGGGGAAAGAATACCTGCCTCAACAATTTTTTGAAGCTTTTCCCGTTCTACAGTGCGGTTGGGGTCAAAATCTCTGCAAGAGTATCTTAAATTTGCAATGTTTAAAAAATCCATAAATATCCCCTTTAAAATTTTCTAATCTCCAAGGACTCATCATCCTTGCCCTTTTCAATTGCTCTGATTTCAATAAAATAACTGTAATCATCGCTTACCTTAACCGCTACTCGGTCGCCAACCCTTTTGCCCATAAGAGCGCTTCCAAGGGGGGACTCCTTGCTGATTATATTTTGAAAGGGGTCGCGGCGAAGGGTGGTGACAATTTTCACCTGCTCCTCGCAATTGTCCTCCTCCATATAATAGGTAACGGTATCAAAAAGGCCGACCGAGTCGGAGGTGCTTGTATCCTTAATAATTACCGCCGTTTTAATCATATTTCTTAAAAAACGAATACGGCTTTCATTTTTACCGCGCTCACGCTTGGCGGCGTGGTATTCAGCATTTTCCGAAAGATCACCGTAGCTTCGAGTGAGCTTTACCTCCTCTAAGATTTCGGGGCGAACCTTGGTTATGCGGTATTCAAGCTCTTCCTTCATTTTCTTTATATCAATTTCAGTAAGCTCATCGTACACGGTATCACCACTTTTTAAGATTATTATACCTTTTAAGTTAAAATATGTCTAGTTGTTTTTCTGAAATTTTTGAGACTCAGCTACCGCTAAGGCATCGCAACGTTCGTTTTCGCTGTGCCCTGCGTGACCCTTTATCCAATTGATTGTAAGGGTGTGAATTTCGGCAAGGCGCAAAAGCTCATCCCATAAATCGGGGTTAAGAGCAGGTTTTTTATCTGCCTTGCGCCAGCCGTTTTTCTTCCAGCTTGCTGCCCAACCCTTTGAAAGACCGTCGGCAACATATTTAGAGTCGGTTGTGAGGGTTACGTTGCAAGGCTCCTTTAAGGCTAAAAGCCCCTCAATAACTGCAGTTAGCTCCATTCTGTTGTTGGTGGTGTTCTTCTCCCCGCCTGAAAGCTCCTTTTCGTGGGAGCCAAAGCGAAGAATTGCGCCCCATCCGCCCGGACCGGGGTTGCCCGAACAGGCGCCGTCGGTAAAAAGTTCAACCTGTTTTTTCATAAACTAAACCCCTTTCAATCAGAGAGTAAACGGCAAACAAATAAGATAAATTATAGGCTGATGCAAAATATAGATTAAAAGTGAGTGTCTACCCAAAAAGCCCAGAGGTTTTATTCTTTTTGGTTCAAACAATCCGCCAAACCTTTCCACAAAATGAAAACGATATAAAAAATAACCCACTAAAAACAAAATCATCCAAGGGAAAATGGGGAAATAATCTGCCGAGGAAAATTCAGGTGCCGTTATTCCAAGGGGAAAAAGATAGGGCTTTAAATACCACTCGGCGGGAAGAATATTTCTTATTCCTACAAAATCGGGGTAATCGTTTGGCACGCCGTAGGTGAAAATAAAAAGCAGAACTGACAAAACAAGCCCCACCCATTTATTAACCCTTTTGAGGGCGAAGTCAAACGCACCGCAAAAGAGCATAGAAATTCCAAGAAGATGCAAAATTCCAAAATAAATTGATATATCTCCCACATAGCTTGAGGCTACTATCGTAACGGCGCTAACCAAAAGGGCAAGAGCAAGACATTTGGCGCCGCGAAGCAGATTTGAGTGTGAAAAACCGCACATCATACCTGAAATTACTATAAACGCCCCCGCAAAAAATGGAACGGCGGGGGTGAAAAATTCAAAAAGAGTATCGGCAATTTCA
Source organism: Clostridia bacterium (assembly GCA_017436225.1). Lineage (GTDB taxonomy): Bacteria > Bacillota > Clostridia > Oscillospirales > Acutalibacteraceae > UMGS1279. Next base: position 49,226 of record JAFSDM010000030.1, read on the forward strand.
ATTCCAAGCAGAGAATAGACCGATAAAAGTCCGTGATAGATAACCATACAAAGAACCAAAAAGCCGCGAAGCTCATCTAATAAGGCGTAGCGGATTTTAGGCGCTTGATTTGGCTTTAAAATAGCATTATTTTCCATAATTCACCCATTAATACTGCCTGAAGCTACCCACAACTCTGCCTAAAATATCAATTCTTTCGGCATAAATGGGTTCAAAATCGGGGTTTTCGGGGTAAAGCACCGGCACACCGCCCTCAAACCCTAATCGTTTAACTGTGGCTTCATCTTCAATCATTGCAACCACAATATCACCCGAACGGGCGGTTATATTTTTATCGGCAACTATTAAATCGCCGTCTAAAATACCGGCATCGCGCATACTAAGACCCGAAACTCTAAGGGCAAAAAGTCCCTCTGCATCACGGGTGGGGTAGGGAATGTAATCCTCAATCTGCTCTACCGCCAAAATGGGATTACCCGCCGTTACCTTACCAAGCACGGGCACCTGAACGGAGGGTGTGCTGCCGCTTAGGCGAATACCGCGTGAATTGCCTGCGTTACGGGTAATGTAGCCTGCATCCTCCAGAGCGGATAATATAGCGTGAACGGTGGAGGTGGATTTAATTTTAGCCTCACGGCATAGCTCACGAACGGTGGGGGGAACGCCCTCGGCAAGGGACTGAACTATAAGCTTATATACCGTTGCTTGTTTTTCGGTTAAAGGGGTTCTTTCCATTAAAATCGCTCCTTTTTTAAGCCTTATAAACACCAAAAACCGCTAAACAGGGGATTTTTGGCGAAACAAATGTTCTTTTTTAATTAGTATATCACATATTTTACCTTAAATCAAGCAAAAAAATACAGTCGACTGTAAAAAGTCAACTGTATTTTACTATCCGATTAAGTGTCTAGCCCTTAGGCTCTGTTTTATTTTTAATAACATCACCGCTAATGGCATCAATTTCATAAACATATTTTAGCTCTTTATAGGTGAAAACTACATCGTAATAGTAGATTTTTGGGGTGCTGTTATTGAACTTGGCAGTTATATCGTATACCTGAGCAGAGGAAAGCTTTGCGTGCTCAAGAGCCTTTTTCATGGCTTCTGCGGGTCCGATTATAATGTCAAGAGGGTTTTCCGCTTTGGGGATTTCCTTGGGGTCGTTGCTAACATAAACTGCCTTGCCGTCGGGGTCGTTTTCGTATTTAAAGCTTTCAAACTCCTTTACACCCTTTAAAAGACCTACAAGCTCTGTGCGGGACTGCGTTGAAAGCTCCTTAAAGGATTTATTAACCCCGCTATTTATTATGAAGTTAATAAAATCTGCCATCGGCTGAGAGATTTTATATTCCTTAGCCTTGGAGATTGCATCGTTTACATCATCCTCGGCATCGTTTCTGATTAACACAATGTTGGTGATTAATTTTTGCTCCTTCAGGGCGCCTTTTAGGTGCAGGGCGGCGGCGTTTTGTAAATTGGACGCCTTGCTGACAGATGCGTTTTCCGCCTTAATAAGCAAAGCGTTGGATTTTTCGGTTAAATATCCGTTTTTAATAAGGGATTTTAAAATCGAGTTAAGGGCATTTTCAAGCTTTGCGTTATTAAGTGAAAGCTCCTTAAGCACCTTTTCACCCTCGGGATTTTTGGCGGTTGCCTCAAGCACCACATTGTAGGTGTTAAGCGAAAGCTCAAACTGAGCGCCCGACTCAAAATACAGGGTCGAAACGGGCTTTAAATCTGCCCTGTTATAGTTGAGAACACCAAAAAGAACAAGCGAAAGAACAACAAAAAGCGCAAGCAGAGTTCTAATAACTCCCGCAATTCTGCTTTTGGGCTTTTTATCAGACATTCCAACAACCTCGCCGCGACCGTTTGCAAGGTCAAAGGCTATATTGTTCCAGTTTTCACAGGTGGTTTTGGCTACCGCACTTTTAATAGAGTCCTTTAAAAATGCGGTTTTCACAGCCACTCCATTAAGATTTGGGTTTTCTTTAGCTGATTTTTTAAGCTTAGCAAACGCCCTGTGTTTAAGTGCAACAACCTTTAAAAGAGGCAGATTTAAAAAGTCGGCAATACCCAGTGTAGAAAAACCGACTATCGAGCTGAGGGCAATAACCTCGCGCTCCTCATCATCAAGACTGTTTAAAAAGGTGTCGCTGATGGCGTTTTCCTCAATACTAAGAATAAAGAGGTTTGTTTTGTCGGCAGTCTCCTCAGAGGAATACAGATTTCCGTACCATTTGCGATTGCGCATAATCTTAAAGCAATGATTTTTTGCAATCATCATAATCCACGGCATAGCCTTGCCTTGACCTGTGAACATATACGCCGATACCCATATACTTAAAAAGGTGCTGTGAAGCACTATTTTTGCATCTGAATGGCTTTTTAAAAAGGAAAGGGCATAGCCATAAACGGCGGACTTTACCAATTTATATAAATCTGATAAAGCTTCAATCTTTCTGTAAGCGACCTTTGAAACAAGCTCGCTTAAAACCTTGTCATCTGCCCCAAGCAAAGGCTCGTTATTCGAGGTGTTTGTCATAATGTAATTACCCCCTCTATGCGGTTTAATCAAAAAACATATCATCTATTTTATTATGACATTAAAAAGCAAATTTGTCAATCCTTGTGTGATTGTGCTTTAAAATAGTTCTACTGCAAATAAAAATATGCGATTTTTTGTGCTATTTGTATAGTTTAGGTGCAATTTTTTCAAAAAAATGGGATTTTTTTATAGATTTAGCATAAAAATATTTTGAAATACAACTATAATATTTATAAAATGCACTTGAAATTTTCTTTAAAATATACTATTATATATGATGGTGATATTTATTTGCTTAAAAAAGGAGAACTTTTTATGAAATATACATCTAAAGAACTTAAAAACAGAATTGCCGCCGCTCTTTCACACCATTTTGGCGTGGCTCCCGAGCAGGCCTCTGATGAGCTTTTTTATAAAGCAACCGTTTTGGTGCTTTTGGGCATTATGCGTGAACGCCGTACCGCATTTCGCAAGGAAACCGAAGAAAAACAGGCTAAAATGGTTTACTATTTAAGTATGGAATTTTTAATGGGTCGTTCCCTTAAAAATAATCTTTTTAATTTAGAGCTTGAAGAAACTATGGAAAAGGCGCTTTCATCCTTTGGTGTAAAGCTGGAAAGCCTTTACGAGCTTGAGCCTGATGCAGGTCTTGGCAACGGCGGTCTTGGCAGACTTGCCGCCTGCTTCTTAGACTCCTTAACATCTAGCTCCTACCCCGCAATGGGCTACTGCATTAAGTATGAGTTTGGTATTTTCCGCCAAAAGCTTGTAGACGGTTGGCAGACCGAAATGCCCGACTTTTGGCTTCCGGGTGGCAGCGTCTGGCTTGAGCAAAGGCCAACCTCTGCCGTTGATGTTTTGTTTGACGGCTGGGTTGATGAATATTGGGATAACGACTACCACCGCGTAGAGCTTAAAGATTACACCCCCGTTCACGCCGTTCCCTATGACCTTATGGTTGCAGGTAATGACGGCAAGGCGGTAAACGTTTTAAGACTTTGGAGCGCTGAAACCCCATCTATTGATATGTCGGCATTTAACCGCGGCGATTATTTGCGCGCCTTGGAAAAGCAGGCAAACTGTGAGGTTATAAGCAAGGTGCTTTACCCCGAGGATCATCATATGGAGGGTAAATCGCTTCGCCTGCGTCAGCAGTATTTCCTTGTTTCAGCCTCTATTCAGGATATTTTACGCCGTCATCTTCGCACCTACGGCACATTGGATAATCTTCCCGAAAAGGCGGCAATTCATATTAATGATACCCACCCCGCTTTGGTTGTGCCTGAGCTTATGCGCTACCTTTTAGATGAATGTGGCTACGCTTGGGATAAGGCTTTTGATATTGTTTCCCGTACCGCCGCCTACACCAACCACACCGTTATGAGCGAGGCGTTAGAGTGTTGGCCCTGTGATTTGGTTAAGAGCAGAGTTCCCAGAATTTATGATATTATTACCGAGATTGACAACCGCCACCGCGCAAAGGTTTGGGAGCAAACTCACGATGCCGATTATGTTGAGCGTACCGCTATTATATCGGGCGGAATGGTTAAAATGGCTAATTTATCGGTTGCCGCTACCCATAGCGTAAACGGCGTTTCAAAGCTTCATAGCGAAATTTTAAAGGATGACCTCTTTAACGATTTTTATAAGCTTACCCCCGAAAAATTCACAAACGTTACCAACGGTATTGCCCACAGGCGTTGGCTTTGCTCTGCCAATAAGGGTCTTACAAGCTACCTTACCGAGCTTATTGGTGACGGCTTTAAAAAGAACACAAACGAGCTTGAAAAATTAAAGGACTTCGCCGATAATAAAGAGGTTTTAAACAAGCTTTACGATATTAAAAAGGCTAATAAAGACCGTTTTGCAAAATATGTTAAGGAAAACTCTGGAATTATTCTTAATACCGATTCAATTTTCGATATGCAGGTAAAAAGACTCCACGAATACAAGCGTCAGCATCTTAATGTTATGAATATTGCCGCTCAGTATTTGGCTTTAAAAAACAATCCCAATATGCCCTTTACCCCCAAAACCTACATTTTTGGCGCAAAGGCAGCACCGGGATATATGCTTGCAAAACAGATTATTCATATGATATACTGTTTAAGTCAGGTTATAAATAATGACCCCGCCGTTCGCGATAAGCTTAAAATAGTATTTATGGAAGATTACCGCGTTACCCTTGCCGAGCTTATGATTCCCTCGGCAGATGTAAGTGAGCAAATCTCCCTTGCAGGCACCGAGGCTAGCGGTACAGGTAATATGAAGCTTATGATGAACGGTGCCATCACACTTGGCACCGAGGACGGCGCAAACGTAGAAATCCACAAGGCTGTTGGCGATGATAACATTATTATCTTCGGTATGGAAACACCCGAGGTTAATCGCCTTAAAAAGCTTGGCTACCATCCGTTTGACCATTACAATAACAATCCTGTTATCCGTGAGGTGTTAGACTTCCTTGCAACAGGTCTTGGCGCCGATTTCAGAAGCGTTACCGAACACATTAAGCATAACGACACCTATATGGCTCTTGCCGACTTTGCCGATTATACCAAGGCTCAAAACACCGTTTCAAGCCTTTATAACGAAAAGGAAGTTTGGAACCGTATGTCGCTTATGAATATTGCATCCTCAGGTATTTTTTCTTCCGACCGTTCTATTGAAGATTATGCAAAAAATATCTGGAACGCAACCCCACTTAAAGACTAATCTTTCAGGTGATAAATAATGCGTACCATGCCCTTTAATTCCCGTGATACCTTTTACAAATCCATTTTCGGTAGTGTAGAAGCACACAAAAGCTTTAAGCTTAGTGTGCTTTTGCCCCGTGACGGATATGTTAAGGGCGTGGTTGCAGTTTTTAATAAGGATAATGAAAAAACCCTTTCCTTTGAAATGCTCGACGACCGCAATAATTTAGAGGGCAATTTTTATACCCGCAGTGTCGAAGTTTCTTTAGAAGAGGGTCTTTATTTTTACCATTTTTTAGCTTACACCGTCGATGGCGAAAGAAAGCTTGTGAATGTTGGCCGCGGATATGGCGATTTTGAGCCAAAAAGCGGAACCGATTTTCAGCTTACCGTTTATAAAAAGGGCTTTAAAACTCCGCTTCATACCCGCGGCGGAATTATTTACCAAATATTCCCCGACCGCTTTTATAAGGCAGATATTAGCCTTAACTACCCGAAGGATAGATATATAAAATCCAATTGGGACGAAACGCCCGAATACACTCAAAATGATACCTTTAAATGCCTTGGCAACGATTATTTTTGCGGTAATTTAAAGGGAATTGAGCAAAAGCTTGGCTACATTGCTTCCCTTGGCGTTACTATGATTTATTTAAACCCAATTTTTGAAGCCCACTCCAACCACCGCTACAACACCGCCGACTACTTTAAAATAGACCCTCTGCTTGGCAGTGAGGAGGATTTTATAAGTCTGTGCAAAGCGGCAAAGCGTTATAATATTGATATTATTTTAGATGGCGTTTTCTCCCACACGGGTGATGACAGTATTTATTTTAACGCCAAAAAACGCTACGGCGAGGGCGGCGCCTTTAACAGTAAGGATAGCGAATATTACTCTTGGTATAAATTCAAGGAGGATGGCAAGGATTATCATTCTTGGTGGGGTGTAAAATCTCTGCCCGAGGTTAATGAGAATAATCCGTCCTTTACCGAATTTATTACGGGTGAAAAGGGTGTTATCCGCTATTGGATGAGGCGCGGAGCCTCAGGCTTTAGACTAGATGTGGCAGATGAACTGCCCGATGCTTTTTTAGATAGAGTCAGAATTGCCGTAAAAAGCGAAAATGCCGATGGCTACCTTTTGGGCGAGGTCTGGGAGGACGCCACGAATAAAATAAGCTATGGCGAAAGGCGTAGGTTTTTAAGGGGTATGCAGTTAGATAGCGTTATGAACTACCCCTTTGCAAATGCGATTATAAATTTTGTTTGCGGCGGCGACGGCAACGATTTTTCCGAAAGCGTTATGACCGTTTTGGAAAACTACCCAAGTGAGGCGCTTTGCAATCTTATGAACCATATTGGCACCCACGATACCGCGCGAATTTTAACCCGACTTGCGGGGGAGCCTGCGGGGGATAGAAAAAGAGCTTGGCAGGCTGAGCAAAAGCTAACCCCCAAGCAGTATTTAATGGGTAAAAGGCTTTTAAAAATGGCGGCGCTCCTTCAGTACACCTTGGTGGGTATTCCGTCCCTCTATTATGGCGATGAGGTAGGTCTTACAGGATACGGCGACCCCTTTTGCAGAGCCACATTCCCTTGGGGCAAAGAGGATACCGAGCTTTTAGATTTTTACAAAACGCTCGGCAAAGAAAGAAGAAATTGCACCGCTTTTAAGGGCGTAAATCTTGAATTTTTGGCAGTGGGACTAGGCTTTGTTGTTTTCAGGCGGTTTGATGAAAACAGCTCCGCAATAATCGGCGTAAACCGTTGGGAAGAAGCCGAAAAAATAACCCTTGATTTAGATTTGAGCGGCTACAAAACCGTTTTTGGAAACCCTCCCGAAAGGAACACAATTACCATTAACGGCAAAGATATAATTTTTTTAATAAACAAATAGCTTGATTTTTTAAATGAAAAGCTGTATAATTTAAACTCGACAGTTCGTTTGTACCATCCTGTCGTTAAACAAAACCAGGACTACTGATAATATTTTTAAGTTATTGTAGCCTTGTTTTATGCAAGGCTGCTTTTTTGTTTTACAGGGTCCGAAGGAGACTAAAAAATGAGCAATAAAAACAAAACCAATTTTTTGGTAACAGGTGGACTTATAGCCGCTCTTTATGCGACGGCTACATATCTTGCCGCAGCCATTGGTCTTGCCTACGGCGGAGTTCAGTTCCGCATTTCCGAAGCGCTTACCATTTTGCCCGTTTTCACCCCTGCCGCAATTCCGGGGCTTATAATTGGTTGCTTTTTGGGCAATATTGGCAGTCCGTTTGGTATGGCGGATGTTTTGCTTGGTACAATTGCAACCGCGCTTGCCGCTATTTGCGCATATTACGCAAGAAAAATCACCTTTAAAGGTCTGCCGCTTCTTTCAATGCTTTTCCCCGTTGTTTTTAATGCCGTAATTGTCGGTAGCGAGATTGCGTGGTTTTTGCCCGAGGGCATTTCTGCCGTTGGATTTTTAATAAGCGCCGCTGAGGTAGCCCTTGGCGAGCTTGTGGTCTGCTACGGACTCGGAATACCGCTTTTTTATCTGCTAAAGAAAAGCAGATTTGCGTTATTTCAGTAAAAAAGCAGGTTTAAAAATGGGATTTTTGCCAAAACCGAGAAAAAAACAATCTTGAAGAAAAAATATTATAAAAATTTTAAACTTTTTTGTAATTTTCTCTTGACAATAAACTCAATTTGTGGTATATTATTTTGGCACTTTGGTTTGCTGGTGTAGCTCAGTTGGTAGAGCAGCTGATTTGTAATCAGCAGGTCGGGGGTTCAAGTCCGTCCACCAGCTCCATTTTAAGTACCGACTTTTATCGGACTTGAAGCCTAAGAGGGTTATGACTAAAGTAAATTTAATATGGGAGTGTTCCCGAGTGGCCAAAGGGGGCAGACTGTAAATCTGTTGTCTTCGACTTCGGTGGTTCGAATCCACCCGCTCCCACCAAATAAAAAAACACCCAATCGGGTGTTTTTTTATTTGTGTTTGTGTCCGCAGGGCACAACATCATTTTGCAACTTTAGTTGCAAACATCATTTCGAGCGTAGCGAGAACATCATTGTTCGCAAAGCGGACACAAAACGAAGTTGCGCTACGCACAAACAGTGTTACACCTTGTGTTGTAAACGATGTGATGCTTCGCATCAACGATGTTACGGCTTCGCCGTAAACACTTGCGTTTTGCGCAAGGATGTTGCACTTCGTGCAAAAGAATGGTATAATAAGCCCGAGGTGATAGAAATGAAAGAAGATAAACTTTCTGATTTATCAATGCAATTATCAGTTGATGTTTTGAATTTAGTAAAAGAACTTCGTCATAGAAAAGAAACTATCATTTCAAATCAAATCGGCAGAAGTGCTACAAGCGTTTGTGCCAACATTGCCGAAAGCAAATATGGTCACAGTCATGCCGATTTTATTGCAAAACTTGAAATTGCATTAAAAGAAGCAAGTGAGACGGGGAAATGGCTTGAAATGCTTTATAAAACAGGCTATATTGATGAAGCTACATATAAAAGAATTAACAAAACTTGTTCTACAATTAGAATTTTACTGATTGCCTCAATTAAAACCGCAAAGGAGAATAAATAGTGTCTTTTTTCAAAAAACAAGAAAAAACAATTCCTGAAGGGAAATACAGAATTATCAAAATCGGCAAAGATGCTATTTATGAAGTCCTCCGCGAATATATTATTGATAATCAAGAAAACTTTTTTGATGTAACAGATGGCACTAAAATTGTTACACATTTTGATATAAATTGGGATACCGGTGAGTTCATTTGCGCCGCAAGAAATGACTATGGCGAAAATGAACATTTGCAGTGCAATATTGACACTGCGGAACTTTTATCAAAATTGCAAGATACTACCAAAACCTTATTTGTAGATAAAAGATATATTGAAATTTCGGAAGAAGAAATTAAGAATTTGATATAAAGGTAATGTTATGAGCAAGGCGAAAACCGTTGATTTATTAGCTTCAATATGCCTTTTGATTGGCTCTATCATTAATATTGTTGAAGTATTTATTGATGTACATATTGCAATTTCAATAATCGCTACTGTTATAATTTTTATTTCAATTTTTCTTTGGTTTGTTGTTCTTAAAAGAATGAAATCCAAAAAATAATAGTGGCATATAAATGGTTCGGAACAGCCAAACAAAAAAAGACTTGCCCCAACGGGTGCCTTCAATAAAGTAGGTTTTATCTGCCGATAAAATCAAACTCGTAGGGGCGACTACAGTGGTCGCCCGAGGGCGTTCGATGAACGCCCCTACTTGTTTTCTCTACCGATTTGTGTTATAATGGAACCAACAAAAAGCCTCCCTCCCGGAGGGAGCCTTAGGACACGCGCGACATTAGGGAGTATGGGCTTTGCCCTGAGCCTTTGTAATACAAAGGCGAAACTGGCGATAAAATAGTTATATAAACAATAGCAGAAAGGGCATTAACTATGATAGATCAATTTCATAAGTACTGTTGGCATGATGCTGATATTGAAAAAATCGAAATATCATCCAACCAAATTATTATTATGATCAATCATGATGATTATGAAAATTCTGTCAAACTACTTTGTAATCAAGTTGTGGGATTAACAGACCTATGTATGTGGGAAGACACGATTATAAACGACGCAACTCTGGAATATGTAAAAGGTGAACTCACCCCTTTTTTGCAAAAAATAAGAGATGTTCATCCGCTTAACGGAGAGTTTTATGATAACCAACCAATAAAAAGCAACTTGCTATGTTTATCAATAACACTGGTAAACGATATTGTTTTTAACATATATTGTTATAGTGTAGAGATTATGAATAATTAAGATTTAACCAACCGTTATAAAGAAGACCCCGACAGATTAATTACAATCTATCGGGGTCAATCTTTGTTTATTGCAAGTAAACTTCTTTATGAGAACCAGCCTTTAAGCAAGTCTTTTTTGTTTATCAAAACCTAAGGCTTGGTATGTAATCCGCTTTAGCGGAATGTAATCCGTTCGCAAAGCGAACGGTATGTTATCAAGGCAATAGCCTTGTATGTTTTTTCTTCGGCTTGATTACATGCGCCTTGCGGTGATTACATACAATGCTTCGCATTGATTTATTAGTATCTTTATGCTATAATTAAACAAAGGCGGTATCTGGATGCATTTATTGAAGAGCTTAGAAGGTTTAATATCCCCGTAAGCCTTGTTGGTGAGGAAAGGTATTCTCTATGCAATACAAAAATCCCAAGCTAAAGGCTTTGTGAAAATATATTTTGCAGATTTTGTTTGTTAAAAACAGCCTATTTTCTTGATTTAGGCAAAAACATATGTTATAATTTTTAAAAAATGCAGAAGGTGATTTTTATGAAAAATTTTGCAAACGTGAAAATGGTATGCGCTATAGCGCTTTGCCTTTCATTGTTAATTACACTTTGTTCCTGTGGCGACACTTCGCCTTCTTCATCTGAATCCGATAGCACCGCGCAAACAACCTCTTCCGAAAAACAAAATGAGGCTTCATCTGAGGCTACCGTAACCTCTGACGCTTCGGTTGATAAGAAAGCTGAAACCCCCTCCAAAAGCTCCAAGCCCTCGTCTGTAGCAAATAATAATATCTCCTCTAAACCAATTAAGCCCGACACTACAACCTCTACAACGCCTACACCCAAAACACCGGCTCAGCTTATTTTGGGAAAATGGCGCGGAAGCGCAGATATAGCGCCGTTATTGGCAGAGCAGGGATACGCGGTAGAGGGTGAGCAAATAGTATCTTGTGATATGGAATTTGCTTCAGGCGGTGTTCTTTATGCAATAATCGACAGAACGTCTTTAAAAAACGCATATACTAATATATTTACCGACATATTAAATGCCGAGCTTGAAAAAAACAATTTAACCAAGGAAGAGTTTGAAGCGAACGCCGGAAAAACCGTTGATGAATATTTGAATGAGCTTGTGCAGTTGGGAATGCAATATGTTCCTAAAACAATTATAAGCGCATATAAGTTTGTGGGAAATGATTTGTACGTTCGCGACCAAGAAGATGAAGATTTTGAAAAAGAGGAGTATTCCTTTAGCGGTGAAAACAAATTAACCGTATTGGATAACGGCGCGTACATCACCTATACACGTATAAGCTAGAAAAATTCTGATGCTACGTATATGGCAACAAAAAGTTTGTAACTGCAAAAAATCCTCGTACGATAGTACGGGGATTTTTACTTCTTACTTCTTCCCTCTTACCTTAAACAAGTTTTCCACGGAATTTTTGGGAAGTAATAAGTAAAAAGCAATAGGTAATAAGTTTGGTGTCTGCTTCGCAGACGGATATAAAAATCTCTGTCAAGATGTATTCGAACCACCGAAAGCACGATATATCTTGTTTAATTCTTTCGTTTATGCTAGAATAAACATAGGTGGTGGGATGTGATGAAAAAAGTACGAATAGTATATGCGGGGCTTTTTTGCGCTCTCTTTTTTATAGAGGTATGTATCGCTTTGTTTGTTCGTGATAATTTTATTCGCCCCTATGTGGGAGATGTGCTTGTAACAATATTGCTTTGTTGTTTGTGCAGAACAATTATTCCCAAATCTGTATCGGCATTACCTGTATATGTGTTTGTTTTCGCAGCTCTTGTAGAGGTGGCGCAATATTTTAATATTGTAAAATTGCTGGGCTTGGAAAACAATACAGTAATTTCCACTATTGTCGGAACAACCTTCTCATCGGTCGATTTAATTTGTTACGGCGTCGGTTGCCTTCTTTTTTGGCTCGCCGAAAAGGCGGTTAATACCCTTTTAAAGCGTCATAGCGGTTTATAGAATTTTTGTGTGTTGAAAAATTCTATGTAGTGTGTTAAAATATTAAAAAACATATGGAGGTAATAATATGCCAAAAACCATTAGAAACATTATAATTGTGGCTGTGTCTGCTTTGGTTGCAGTTTTTGTACTTGCAAATTGCTTTACTATTATTGGCGCGGGACATACAGGTGTTGTTTTAACCTTGGGCAAGGTTAATGAAGAGGTCTTGCAAGAGGGAATTCATATTAAAATACCCTTTGTTCAAAGAATTGTTAAAATTGATAACCGCATAGTAAAATTAGAGGTTAATACAGAGGCGTTCTCTAAAGACCTTCAAACAGTTGCAACCACTCTTGCAATAAACTACCGTGTTGACACAGCTAAATCCTACAGTATATATAAGAATATTGGCGCAAGCTATGAGGACGTTTTGGTTGTGCCCGCCGTAAATGAGGTGCTTAAGGCAACAACCGCTCTTTACACCGCCGAGGAGAGCGTTACAAACCGCTCGCTCATTTCAGAAGGACTTATTAAGGGACTTAACAACAAGCTTAATAATATTGGTTTGTTTGTAACAGATGTTAATATAATCAATTTTGATTTTTCTGAGGCATTTATTAACGCTATTGAAGAAAAGCAGGTTGCTCAGCAACAGCTCTTAAAGGCTGAAACCGAAAAGCAAACCGCCATAACCAATGCAGAGGCAGCGGCAGAAACAACACGCATAAAGGCTCAAGCCGAGGCAGATGCCAATAACAAAATTAAAGCCTCGCTTAACGAACAGGTTATTCGTTCAAAATTCTATGATAAATGGGACGGAAAGCTTCCCCAGGCTATGGGCAGCGACTCCGTTATAACTAATATTGACGGCGGCGCTTATTCTGAATAAAAAAACGCGCGCAGAGAAATAAAGGCGGGGCATCACTTTAAAAATATAATAAAAAAAGCTGCAATAAGGGTGTGTAAAAATCACTTTTATTGCAGCTTTTTCGTTTTATTTTTATTTATTACTATTTTCAATTCTATTAAAGATGTATGTCATTAACTGGTCTTCATTCAAATTCAGCACATACTCAAACTCGCCATACAAAAGCCGCTCTGCATCCCTAAAAAATCGCTCATCGGAGGCGTGCAAACGCTTACCGCTTGCCTCCCTTTCTTTTTTCTGAATAAAAATTGATTTTATCATTTTTACAAGCTCTAATCGGTTGCCGTCAGAGATAATATTTCTGTATTTTTCCTTGCGCTCGCTCTCATTTGTAATCCAGTTTGCTTTTTCCTTTACCATTGAGTCAATAAGCTCGTTGATTTCCTCTTTGGATAACAGGTTTTTCATTTTTGCAAGAAGCCTATTGTTTTCGGTGGGAACAAAATATGTAGAAGCGTTGTTTTTTATTGGCTTGAGAACAAAGTATTGCTTTTTGGTTCCCATTAATTCTTTATTTTCTATTCCTTCAATTTTACAAACTCCGTTAGAACCGTATACAATAACATCATTGATATTAAACATAGAATTTTACACCCTTACACAGCATTTTCTATATATATTTTAGCATAGATTTAAAAAATTTTCATATGGTCATTTTGCCCAATTTTAAGGGTATGATAGTTTGGCAAATTTAATATGTTTTGATTTTTTTAAGACTATATGTTATAATCTGTTTAATCGGTGTTAATTAAAAAGCGAAGAGGGTGATTTTTGTGAAGCGCGAAGGTCTATCAAGGGTGTTTATGGCGGCGGCAATGTTTATATTTGGTACGCTTGCCCCCTTTGTGCGAAACATAAATGTAAGCTCGGGGGAGCTTGCGCTTTATCGCGCTATACTTGCCTCCCTTTTGGTTGGTGGATTTTTGGTGGTTACAAGGCAAAAGCTTCCTATAAAAAGCATAAAAAAGGAAATTACCTTGCTTTTTATTTCGGGAATTGCTATGGGTGTAAATTGGATTTTCCTTTTTGAAGCCTATAACTACACCACCGTTTCGGTTGCTACCCTAAGCTATTACTTTGCACCCGTTATTGTTATGGTAGTCTGCCCTCTGCTTTTTAAGGAAAAGCTTTCGGCAAAGCAAATTTTCTGCTTTGCTATGTCTACCGTGGGTCTTGTTTTAATCACGGGCTTTACGGGGGGCGGAAAAAAGGATTTACTTGGCATAGCCTTTGGTTTGGCCGCCGCAATGTTTTATGCGGTTGTAATGCTTTTAAACAAATGTATAAAGGGCGTAACGGGACTTCACCGCACTTTTGTGCAGTTTTTGGCCGCAATTGTTACCCTTATTCCCTATGTTATTTGCACAAGCGGATTTAACCTTGGCGGACTAAATAAAATCGGAGTTATGTCACTGCTTGTTGTGGGTCTTGTTCATACGGGAATTACCTACTGTATGTATTTTTCCGCCTTAAAGGATTTGTCAGGTCAAAAGGTGGCTATTTTAAGCTACATAGACCCATTGGTGGCCGTTTTGGTTAGCGTTACGGTACTTAGTGAGTCAATTACCCCTTTGCAGATTGTAGGCGGACTGCTTATTTTAGGCTTCACCCTTATAAGTGAGTTACCTGTCAAAAAGAAAAGTTAAATGCTGTCTTGCGTTTGGCAGGTCGGCGGTATATTTATAACGGTTTTCAGGAGGAAATAAAGTGCAAGAAAGATTTGAAACCTTTACGGTGCTTATAAACAGAATAAGCCGAAATATCAGAAAAATTAAAAATCAGGAGATGGCGGAATATAATCTCAGAAGCGCCCATGTTTCCTGTATTTATTATATTTATACCTTGGGCGGAGCCACCGCAACCGACCTTTGTGAGCGGTGCGAGGAGGACAAGGCTACCATATCCCGCGCGTTGGATTATCTTGATGAAAGCGGTTACATAAACCGCGAAAGGGATAGCGTAAAAAGGTATAAAACACCAATACTTCTTACCGAAAAGGGCGTAGAGGTTGGCAAAAAAATAGCCGATAAAATTAACAACCTGCTTGACAGGGTAAGTGACGGTCTTACCGAAAAGCAGCGTGTTGATTTTTACCGCAGCTTATCGGTAATAAGTGACTGCTTAGAGAAGTTTGTTATTTAATAATCATTACAAGAACCTTTGAATTTTTAAAACAATATGTTATAATGTTTTCCTGAATGTGAGGAAAGAACTTATGAAAAGGACTTTTAAATTAGCATTTAAGGATACTATTCCGGTGCTAATGGGGTATATTGCTTTAGGTTTTGGCTTTGGAATACTGCTAAAAAGCGCAGGCTACGGAGTTTTTTGGGCGTTTTTTATGTGCCTTACCATGTACGCCGGTTCAATGCAGTATGTTGCCGTTGCCTTGCTGTCTAGCGGAGCCTCGCTCGTTACCGTTGCCATAACAACCTTTATGGTAAATGCCAGACACCTTTTTTACGGCATTTCTATGCTGGACAAATACAAAAATATTGGCAAAAGAAAGCTTTATTTAATTTTTTCTTTAACCGATGAAACCTACTCGTTACTCTGTAATGAAAAACCGCATATTCCGAAGGCTGAGCTGCCAAACTACTATCTTTTAGTTTCGGCTTTAAACCATTCTTATTGGATTTTAGGCGGTGTGATTGGCGCCCTTGCGGGTACCCTTATTAAATTTAACAGTGAGGGCATAGAGTTTGTGCTAACTGCATTGTTTATTACAATTTTTACAGAGCAGTGGCTTTCAAACAAAAAGCACGCTTCCGCCATAATAGGCGTAGTGGCTTCGGTTTTGTGCCTTGTGATTTTTGGCAGTGATAATTTCTTAATCCCCGCTATGATTGTAATTGCGTTAGTTTTATGCTTTTGTAATGAGGGGGTCTAAGAATGAATAATTTGCATACTTGGGCAATCATTGCGGTAAGTGCTTTAGTTACTGCGTTGCTTAGATTTTTGCCTTTTTTAATGTTTAGCGACAGCGAAAAAACACCTAGAATTATCAAAAAATTAAACAAAACTCTACCCTTTGCGGTTATGGGTATGCTTGTGGTTTATTGCTTTAAGGATATAAACTTTTTAAGCTACACCAGCTTTTTACCCGCCCTTATTGCGGGCGCTTTGGTAGTTGGTTTATACCTTTGGAAGCGCAACACCCTTATTAGTATTGCAAGCGGCACCGTGTGCTATATGCTTTTGGTACAATTAATTTTTTAAAAGTCTTTACTTTTTTGAAAAAATATGTTATAATTTTGTTAATATTTTTTTAGGAGGTTTATTATGCAAACATTTGAAAAACGTTACGGTCTTCCAACCGCTATTTGTATGGTTGTTGGTACTGTAATCGGTTCCGGTATTTTCTTTAAAGCGCAAAACGTTTTAAATGCTACCGGTGGCGATATGCCTATTGGCATTTTGGCTTGGGTTATCACCGGCCTTTTAATGATTATTTGCTCCTTGCAGTTTGCAGGTATGGCAAATAAACACGCTAACTGCAGCGGCGTTGTTGACTACGCTGAGGCTACCTGCGGTAAAAACTTCGCTTATTACATTGCTTGGTTTATGGTAAATATCTACTACCCCGGTATGACATCTGTTTTGGCTTGGGTTTCTGCTAGATATTTTGGCGTTCTTTTCGGTTGGGATATGACAGGTCCTGAAGTATTGGCTTTCTCAGGCTTCTTCCTTGTTGCATCATACTGCATAAACGCCCTTTCACCAAAGCTTGCAGGTAAATTCCAAATAAGCGCAACCATTATTAAGCTTATTCCTATTGTTCTTATGGCGGTTGTTGGTACCATTGTTGGATTTTTAAACGGTACTCTTACAAACAACTTCTCAACCGTAGTTACCGAAGCAGTTGGCGGTACCAGCGGCGGTCTTTTTGCTGCAATCGTTGCTACTGTTTTTGCTTACGAGGGTTGGATTGTTGCAACCTCTATCAATGCAGAGCTTAAAAACGCAAAGAAAAATCTTCCAATTGCTTTAGTAGTTGGTTCTCTTATTGTTGTTGCCGCTTACGTTTTCTATTACATAGGTGTTGCAGGCGGTGCTTCTAACGCAGTTTTAATGGAAGAAGGAGCTACAAAGGCTTTCACTAACATCTTTGGCGGTGTAGGCGGTACAGTTCTTAACATTTGTATTGCAATTTCCTGCCTTGGTACACTTAACGGTCTTATGGTTGGCGCAACCCGCGGTATGTACGCAATCGCTACCCGTAACGAAGGTCCTAAGCAAGAAATGTTTAAGCAGGTTGATGCTGCTACCAATATGTCTACCAACTCTTCTGTTTGGGGCCTTTTTGTTTGTGCTGCTTGGCTTGTTTACTTCTACGGCGCAAACCTTACTGAAGGCTGGTTTGGATATTTCAACTTTGATTCTTCCGAGCTTCCCATCATCACCACCTACGCATTCTACATTCCGATTTTCGTAGCTTGGATGATAAAAGCAAAGGACGTAGGCGTTGTTAAGCGTTTTGTTATTCCAACTTTAGCAACTCTTGCTTGTGCATTCTTTGTTTTTGCCGCTATTTACTCTCACGGTATTACCCCATACCTTACCGCAAAGGAAAGCGGCAAATTTGCATTCCCCGTTTTATTCTACTTCATTATATTTGTTGTTATTATGGGTATTGGCGCACTTGTTAAAAACCCAAAGAAAAAGGAAAAATAGTTTTAATACCACCCTTTTAAATACATAAGTAAAAAGAAAAACCATAACAGAACACCTTTTTAGTTCTGTTATGGTTTTTATGTTGTAAGGCCCTCCCCACCGGTCCCAGACCGGATTTATACGGGATAGTTTTAATCACCACCAAAATCTCGTTCCGCGTCCGCTTAGATGGCACTTTTACGCCCGTCAGGCGGGTGGAAGGGGAGAAAATGGTAAAAATCGGAAGCAGCCTGTGTTGTTTTACCCAATGCTAAGGAAATAATCTACAATTCCCTTTACAATGGCGTCGGCGCATTTTTCGTTCCACGCCTTGCTTTTCATATTTCCAAAATCCTCACTGTTGCTCATAAAACCGTTTTCGGTAAGCACAACAGGGCAGTTTGAAATTCGTGACATATAAAATACGTGCCATTTGGTTTGAGATTTTTTGTAGGCATCAGTCTTGGCTGTAGCGTCCTTTATTTTATCGGCTACCGCTTTGGTGAAGGGGTTAAAATAGTGTGCGCTAAAGCCGTTAGCCGAAGCGGAGTTTGCCGCGTTGCGATGCACCGAAACGGCTAAATCGGGATTATTGTTTCTAACCACTAAAATTCTTTCGTCGGAGGTTAGCGAGGTATCGGTGCTACGGGTCATTATTACGGTGGCGCCAAGCTCTTCA
Source organism: Clostridia bacterium (assembly GCA_017436225.1). GTDB lineage: Bacteria > Bacillota > Clostridia > Oscillospirales > Acutalibacteraceae > UMGS1279. The sequence goes on from JAFSDM010000030.1 coordinate 67,528, forward strand.
AGTCTTGTTTTAAGCATTTCAGATAAAAGCAGACTTCGGTTTGCTTCGGTAAGCTCCTTGTTTGAAACGTTACCAACCGCGCCGGGGTCACTTCCGCCGTGACCGGGGTCAACAACTATTTTAATTCCGTCTAATCTGCCGCCGTACTTGTTATCTGCCACGGTTGCTTTTTTGGGATTAAGGAATTTGAAAACAAGCTCGCCTGAGCTGTTATAATCGGCAGTCCAACCGTAAAAGGCACCCGTTGCCTTAAGATAAAGCCTTAAGGTGTAGTCGGCGGTGTTTTTAATTAGCTGAGCTCTGCTGAAAAGGGGGCTTTTTTCTAATTCCTTTAAATCTATATCGAATTTTGATGAGTAGCAGAAGGTTATATCTATGTAATTAAAGGTTGCGGCGGTAATTGTGCCGCGCTCACTACCTGTTTTGGATGAATATTTTTGCGGTGCAAGATCAAGCTTAAAGGGAGCCTTCCAATCGGTTTTAAGGGTCATTTCTGTGTGGGAGCCGTCGGTGGTGAATTTGCTAAGGCTAAGCTTGTTGGTTTCGGGAAGACTGCCGCGCATAGTGCGAAGGTTTGCAACCCCCTTGCTTGTGGTGTAAACCCTTTTGCCGTAGCGTAGCAAACGGTAACTGTTGCCCGATGATGGGTCGTAAATTACGCTTTCATCACAGTAATCCAAAGTGCCCTCGGGCAGGTAATTGTTATAGGGTTGAGAAAGGTCGTTAATCACATCGCCATCAAAGGTTTCCACCTGATATTTTGCAACCTCGGCTATAAGCTTATTGCCAACGGGAATGTATCCGCCTGAGTTGGTAGAGGAGTTTGAGCTGTTTGGCTTTGCAGAGGATGAGGGGGCAGGCTTTTTCTTTACAATAACATTACCGCCGAAATAGCTATCGGTAACGCCGTTGTGAGTGCCTGTGAACTTAATTTTGCCTAAGTTTACATCCTTTTCCTTGGCGGCGGGCAGATTAACAATACCCTTATATTCGGCAAAATCGGAATAATCCTGCTCCTCGGTCATTTCTAAAGAAAAGCTTTTGCCGTTAAGCACCGCCTTAACGGAGCTGCCCCTACGGGCTAAAACCGTTACCATAATGGCGGCGTTGCCATCCAGCTTTACGGTGTTGGACGGCGTATAGCTTTTTACAACAACATAGCGGTAATTAACCGTAAAGGTTTGGGTGGTACCCTTATGCTCAAACTTAAAGGTGTTTTTGCCCACCTTTAAATCAAGCTGAAGCGAAAAGTAGCCGTCGGCCGTTCGTTTAGCCTCTTTACCGTTTAAAAGAAGCGGAAAGTTGGGGTCGGATGCGCCTATAATTGCTACCGAGTTTTCATAGGTGGTGAATTCTTTTTTCTGCGGAGAGGTTATAGAAAGCTCACGCATAATATAATCCTCATCTATGTTGCCCATTAAATATTTATAAACAAGCTCAGAACTGCCTGAGCGGTTATTTTTTAGCGCCGAGTTACTGTTAATGCAGAAAACAAAGCGGTTAATTTCGTTAAGGATTTTAAGCTGACGACCTAATTGGTCGGGGTTTTTCCAATCTCCTTCGCCCTTTAAGGCAAGCTCGCTTGAAAGCACAAAGCCAAGGTCACAGCTTACGGGGGTGTGCTCATCCCACCATTTTACAAGCTTTTCAAATGGGAGCTTTGAGCTTAGTGTAGTGGTTTCTGCCTTTATAAAAACAATGTCAATAAGCTTTTGCTCCATCCACAGTAAAACATCGGCGTTTTTATCCCGCAAAAGCTCGGTTTCGGCGGTAACGTCAAGCCCCGCTTCTAAAACTGCGGTGGTGGCGTAAACGCTATCGGTAATAAGGCCCAAAAGCTTGGACGGAGCCTTTTTTCTTGATATATCAGAAAGGGCTTTTAAGGTGGAGTTCAAAAGATTTTTGCGGTAATTTGCAAAGCCCGAAAGGGTTCCCGTTTTAATGTAATTCATAAAATCGGCATCGCTTCCGCCGTATTCCACACCGCTTAGCATAACGCCATCAATACCGCTTATTGAAACAACCTTTTCAAAGGTCTTGTTTATGTATTTAACCGACTCCGAGGCGGTTATGTTATCCCCCGCAAGCAGGGTTAAATCTAAAACGCCGAAAAGAGCAAGGGATTTTCCCTTAACAGCGGTTAAGAGCCTGTCAAATACCGCTTCGCCCTCGGCAGTGTCAATAAAAAGGTTACTGCCCGAATTTAGCTTTAGAAAAACGGTGGTAAAGCCGTTTGAGCTTATTTCATCTGCAAGGGTGGCAAGCTCTTCGTTGGTGGAGCTCAGGGCAAAATCCTCATCAAGGGCAAGCGTTGTTGCAAAAAGCTTTGACGGTCGGGTGGGAGTTACCTCTAAAATATCGCTTGAGTTAGCCTCGCTTGAGTCCAGCGGCGGCTCGTAAAAAGTTTCGGAGGAAAAATCGGTTATGTCGGAGCTTTCTTTGCCAAAAAGATTTTTAATATCCACAACCTTAAAATAAAAAAGCAAAAATCCGCCAAGCGCAATAAGCAGAGCAATGGAAACGGCTAAAACCACCCTAAGTCTGCGAGTGAAGCTCGGGTGTCCTTTTTTGTGTTTTAACTTTTTGTCTTTTTTCTCCAAGCGTTTTATGTAATCATCAATAATTTCGCTTTCGGAAGAAAAAAACTGATTTTCGTCCATTTTTTTCAAAATATTCTCTCCTAATAAAAGCTAAATTTTAAGAAAAAGAATTTATAGCATTAAACATATTTTTAATTTGAAGACCGTTATGCTCCGTGTTAAGGGTTGTAGCCGTGTAGGAAAAAACGGCTATTCCGTCGGCGCCCCGTTTTATGGCATCGGTAGCCTGACGCGCCATAAGGTCGGCTTCATTATGCCATTCCGCCTTATCATCACATTCCTCGTTCATTCTGTATGCGCCAAGACCCACATAAAGCTTTAATTTTTTGTGCCTTGCAAGCGAAGTCCACACATTAAGCAAATAGGTGTATTGCGATTTTTCGGAGGGGTGGTTATAGCCAAAATAAATTTGAGGAAGTATGTAATCCACATAACCCTCCTCAGCCATCCAAAGGGCTATATCAACAAAAAGCTTGTTATAATTATCGTGCGAATTATCAAGCGACATATTGCCCGCAGGGCTTATTCCAAAAAGGGTATTTTTGCTATGGCAGAGCTTATAAACCGCCGAAACCAAGGTGTTTACATTGGCTCTTCGCCAATCCTCAAGCGAGAGTGGGTTTCGGGTGGATTTTGTGTACTCGGCATAATGCTTTGCATCAAATTCCGCACCGATTTTTTCGGGGTAAAAATAATCGTCAAAGTGAATTCCATCTACCGAATATTTATCAAGTATTTCACGAATACCGTTTAAAATAAGCTTTTGCGCATCGGTAGAGGCGGGGTTAAAATAAATTCCATTGCCGTGCGCCACGGCGCGCTCACTACCATCGGTAAGCCAAGAGGCGGCTATATGCCCCGATGCAAGACTGTTGGGATTTTTGTCTGTGTTGCTCACTCTGTAAGGATTTATCCAGGCGTGAAATTCAAGAGAGTACTTTTTAGCTGCCCATATCATAATCTTTAAGGGGTCGTAGCCGGGGTCTTCCCCCGCATTTCCCGTAAGCTGCAAAGCAAAGGGAAAGTATTTTGAGGGGTAAAAGGCGTCGGCGTTGGCACGAACGTGGCAAAAAACGGCACTATAGCCTTGAGTTGCCGCCTGCTTCATCATTTTCAGCATTTCGGCTTTAGCCTCGCTCTCGCTTTTGCCCCAAAAGGGTAGCTCGTAGTAGGAAATCCAAAGACCTCTGAAAATTTTGTTGGGGCGAGAAATGCTTATAACCTCATTCTCCGTTTTGGATGCCGTCTGTGAGGAGCTGGGCTTGCTAGCGGTACCTACGGTGGAATTTGCCGAGGTCACGCCTTGCAAAGAGCCTAACAAGTCGGAGGAGTCAGAGGCGGTTGTTTGCTCACTGCTTTCAAAAAGGGCGCTGCTATCGGAGCTTGTTTGCGTGTTTAAAGAACTCTCGCTGTCTGTTGCGGAGCTTAAAAGGTAAATATTATCTTCAGCACATCCCGAAAGAAGCGCTAAAGCAAAAATCAAAATTAAGGCTAATGCTCTTTGTGTAAATTGTTTCATATAATATTATTTTACCTCTTTTTACGACTAAAATCAACAAATTTTCTTTACAAAATAATGGAAATTCAAATAGTTGCCTGTTTTTTAAAATTTATGCCGATTAAAAGCCTCTAATGACTTAATGTACCTATTGAAATCTACATTAAAATAGGGTATAATAAAACAAAGGATAAATAAAAAAATTTTGTAATAACAGAAAGGTTGATAAAAATGTCGATAATTAAAATAGACAGCAGTAATTTTGAAGAGATTAAAAACAGCGAAAAAAGAGTTTTAATTGATTTTTATGCCGATTGGTGCGGTCCGTGCAAAATGATTGCCCCTATTATTGAAGAAATTGCAGAAGAAAATCCTCAGTATGTTGTTGGTAAAGTAAATGTAGATGACTGCCCTGAGCTTGCCGTTAAATTTGGTGTTTCCACCATTCCTAACCTTGTTGTTTTGGAAAACGGAAAGGTATTAAACCAGATTGCCGGAGCAAGACCAAAGGCCGCCATTTTAAAAATGCTTGAAGAATAATTTGGAGATGCAAAATGTCAGTTTACGATATGATAATTATCGGTGGAGGTCCCGCGGGTTACACTGCGGCCCTTTACGCCTCCCGCGCGGGTTTCAGCACCCTTGTAATTGAGCGTATGTCGGCGGGCGGACAGCTTGCCCTCACCGATGTTATAGATAATTATCCCGGATTTGAAGAGGGGATTGACGGCTTTTCGCTTGGTATGAAAATGCAGGCTACTGCCGAGCGCTTTGGCGCCGTTACCGAGTACGCCGAGGTTGTGTCGCTTGATTTGAGCGGTAAAATCAAAAGGGTTGTAACCGACTCGGGCGAGTTTGAAGCCAAAACGGTGGTTATTGCCACAGGCGCTAATCCAAGGGAGCTTGGCGTAGAAAAGGAAAAAGATTTTTTAGGCAAGGGCGTGCATTACTGCGCTCATTGTGACGGTCGTTTTTATAAGGATAAAACGGTCGCCGTAGTGGGTGGCGGTAACTCTGCCGTTTCGGACGCTTTGTATTTATCCCGCCTTGCCAAAAAGGTTTATTTAATACATAGGCGTGACAGCCTAAGAGCCACTAAAATTTATCACAAACCGCTTGAAGAGGCGGAAAACATTGAATTTATTTGGAATAGTCAAATAACAAAATTTTTAGGCGAACAGCGTGTAAGCTCTGCCGAAATTAAAAACACTCAAAGCGGTGAGGTAAGCCAGCTTATGTGCGACGGATTTTTTGTTAGCATTGGCAGAAGCCCTGCTACTGACTTTTTAAAGGGCGCAGTAGAGCTTGACCCAAACGGATATATAGTGGCAGGCGAATCAACTGAAACTAATGTTGAGGGAGTTTTTGCGGTGGGAGATGTGCGTACCAAAGCGCTAAGACAGGTTGTTACCGCAGTTGCCGACGGCGCAACCGCCGTACACTATGCTGAGGAATACCTTGCAAAATTCAACGGTTAAAGGCGCTGTAAAAAACAAAACCCCTTAAATAAAAATAAAATAGAAAAACTGCAATAAAGTGTAAAAAAAGCACTTTTATTGCAGTTTTTTATGTTTGCACGGCGTTTTTATAGATACTCTGCGCCCGCACCCTTTCGACCGCCCCGAGCTGTTAGCGAAAAAATCACGGCGTAGCCGTGAATGTAATCAATGCGAAGCATTGTATGTAATCGCCGCAAGGCGCATGTAATCAAGCCGAAGAAAAAAACATACAAGGCTATTGCCTTGATAACATACCGTTCGCTTTGCGAACGGATTACATTCCGCTAACGCGGATTACATACCAAGCCTTCGGCTTGGATAAAAAAATCCAAGTCTTGCGACTTGGATTTTTTGGCGGAGATGGTGGGATTCGAACCCACGTGCCGGCTCATCACCGACAAAACGATTTCGAGCAAAAGGCAGTATCTACCGCACCGCCCCTCTCCATCCCTGAAAACTACAATATTTCCATCTGTTCTGCGAGATTTTGAAAAACATCTAAATTTTTGCGAGAAATTTGCGAGATAGATGCGAGAAAACTATAAAAACTCCTTTGGCTATTCTCGGGCAAAGAAAACACAAGGAGAATAAATATGAACCAAGAAAAACAAAGAGAAGCATACGAAAAGATACTCAAAAAATGCCCCGATATCCTAACCCCGATGAAAGCAAACCGATGGTCGCCCGTCGGCAAAAACACAATCTATGCTGCACTCAAAAACGGTGAGATTGAATCTTATACCTACAAAGGCGGTTACATATTCACTAAGGATGCCTTCATTGATTACCTCGTCAAGACCGCAAATAGTAAAGGAAAGAGATATAGCATACGAGGTGATAATAAATGTTGAGCAGCTTACCACAGGTGCTGTCGGGAGAGCAGGTGCGGTGCGCCTTGCATATCAGCAAACGGAAGTGCGCTTGGATGCTGAACAACGGATTTATCAAATGCCAGAACTCCGGCAAGAGAACAAGAAAATACACTGTGCTCAAGGAAGACCTGCTCACCTACATAGAGGACTCGCAAATACACCCCGAAAAATATGTCACACCCTACGCCGAGTTCTCAACGTCAAAGTATGGGAACACACGAAAACCCCGACCTCGCAAAACAGGATTTCCTTCCTCTCTGCCGTCAACCTTCCGCGTATGGCTTGAACAGGAATTCGAAACCGTCCCCGATGCACTCACCGTCCCACAAGTCATCACCACCACAGGCTACGCCGATAACACCGTCAACCGCTGGCTCCGCCAAGACCACCTCAAGTCCGTCCAAACCCAAACCACAAAGATTATATCTAAGGTATGGCTCATCGACTTCTACTGTTCCTATGGTTACACCATCTCCCAAATGTCCGATAAGCACATTAAACTCCTACAAAAGTTCTTCAAACAAAACGGCGGCAAGTAACCCTTGCCGCTTTGCTATTAACCCTATAATCAATTATAATGAATTGAAAAAGCGCCAAAAATATGATATAATTAACACAATAAATGTCCTGCTTCTATAATTCAAAAGTTAGATCAAGGGAGGAATTCAGAATGAACGATATGGAATATAACTTATATATTGAAAATTACTTAAAGAACGATAAAACAAAAAGTGCAATAATGTTAACAGCTCCTTGGGGGATGGGAAAAAGTTATTATATTCAGAATTGCCTTATTCCGCATCTTGAGCAAATGAACGATAAAGAATGCGTGGTTGTATCTCTATACGGATTGAATGACATAAAAGAAATAAGTAAGGCTATTTATTTAGAGGTACGTGCTAAAATTGCGTGTAAGAAAAGTGAGAAAGTAGCGGCTGGAAAAATTGTAGGCAAAACTATACTTAAAGGTGCTTTGGGTATAGTCGGCATTGATTTATCTTTAGATGAGGCGGATTTAGAAAAACTTTATTCCTCAATTGATTTAACAAACAAATTAATAATACTTGAAGATTTGGAACGTTCTGGAATTACTATTAAACAAGTTTTAGGATATGTTAATAATTTAGTTGAGCAAGATGGAGCGAAAGTTCTTTTAGTTGCTAATGAGAATGAAATTAAGATTTCTCAAAAGGTAGTTACCAAAGACAAAAACGGAAAAGATACAAGCAAGTGGGTTTATACTGAAGAAACAGAAGAATACTTAAAGATTAAAGAAAAAACAGTTAGCGATGCCCGATTGGAAAGAAAGAAAAAAAGTTTTGGATCAAGATGTAGTACACGGATTATAATATAATCTATAGTGATGACGAAAAAGCAGATTTTAAAATGTATAATTATAGATATCTCTTAACGATGAACTAAAAGCAATTAAACGAAGGCGTCGCAGAAATGCGGCGCTTTTGCTTTTCATATCAAAAAACGCTGGACTTGTAAAAGGTGTTGTGGTATGTATTGGTGTTGCAAAAAGGAGGTGCAACGCACATGACAACACTTGAAGATTTATATTATGGCAACATCAGTCCGCACGAAAGGTACATCAAGCGAGGGACGAGAGTGGATAAACTCGTCAAGCTGATATGCAAAAATGAGGAAGAACTGAACGCAGGACTAACTGAAAAGCAGAAAGAAACCTTTGAAAAGTTCAAGGACTGCACAAGCGAACTCTCCTGCATTACTGAACGTGAAGCATTTAGTTCGGGATTTATCCTTGCCACTCGCATAATGGTGGAAGTGATGCAAGGACTGGAGGAAGTCGAGGATATATGAGAAAAGCAATTATCCTTCTTCTCTGCTGTGGGGTGCTCGTAGGTATGGCAGGATGCGGCGGCAACACTGCACCGCCAGCTACAGAAAGTCCGCCGACAACGATATCGAAAATAATAACAGCTGAAACACCTGCCGAACCAATACCGCCTACAACGGCGGTAGAGGTGACAGAGAAAGAAAAAGAGCCTACCCCGACCGAGAGCAAGTATCAGGCAGCGGAGGCAACCGTGACCGCCACAGAGCCAATAACGGAAAAGCCAAAGGAAGAAATCAAGCCTACGGCACCGACAAAACCGGCTGAGTCATCCGCGGCGGAAAATATCGAGCCGAAGATTGAAGAAACTCCAAAAGAGGAAGAAATATATGCGGGTATACAATGGCCGGAGGTTGATCCTGTGGAAATAGAAAGACTTATAATTGAAAAGATAAATACTTATCGTATTACGCAGGGTGATGTGGCAGCTATGATGCTTCCCGGACTAACTGAAGTGGCACGGTACAGAGCAAAAGAACTTACAACGAACTTTTCCCACACAGACATTCGTGATGTGTGTAAAGAATTAAAATACGGCGAATTTGTAGATATGACACTCTACGGTATGACCGCCGAGGATAGTTACTATCAGGGTTACAACCGAGAAGCCATAGGCATGGGAGAATGGTTCGGGACAGCAGAAAGTATGTCCGACCGAATCGCAGATGGCTTTCATCACAGCAAAGGTCATTGGTCGTATGTCGGCAGCTCCAAGTATCCATACATTGCTGTAGGGGTAACCAAAGCAAACGATAAATGGTATGTATGCATTTGTATGAGCAAAGAAAACTACGGCGGTTAAGCAGTATAATTTTATTGTCCCCATGGTTCGAATACATATGCCCACTAAGGTTAGAAAAACAATACTGTTGTGACAAGTATTGCCCCAACAGTATTGTTTTAATATCAGTGTTAAGTAGTAAGTTTGTTTCTGTACACAAAAGCATCTAATTCTTTGTCGCTCAATTGCAAAGTGGAATATTTGTTATTTACTATAGTCTGGTATTGTTTAAGAAGATTTTCATCCTTTTCTGCAAAATTCTTAATAACTTCTAACCCACTACCATATTCCTGAATTAGTCGCTCCCTTACTTTTCCTTTTGATAAAGGTCTTATTTCTTTTTTTGTCGCACTATCATAATAAGCGGCATCATCACATATGTTTTGAACTATTACGCTACGCAGAAAATTATCCACTGTAA
>JAFSDM010000031.1 GCA_017436225.1 Clostridia bacterium
ATCTCTATCAGTAATTTTTCCGTGATCTGCGACATTGTGGCAAACAACGGTGCGATTACCTTTGCCTATGAACCTATCTCCCGATGCCGTGACGACCTTGCCACCTTTACTGTTGCAGATATGCAGATTAGTGGTGAGTTTAACTTTGTGTATTGCAATGAACGGGTCGCAAGGGAGAAAATAAACTTGCTTTTCTTCAGCTAGGAGCTATTCTTCAAGACACAAACATTTAACATTTATAAAAAAGGTAAGAAGTAAGCCCCAAGAACTTATTGTCCTTGGGGCTTTGGCAAGTTGCACCGATTTAGATATCCATTATTTCACATAATCAATATCATATTCCACGATTTTCATCTGATTTTCTTCCAACCTATATAGAATATTTATAAACCGATATTTCCCGTTTCTATTTGGTAATGTGTTATACTCACCTGTGTCTACATTGTAAACAAGAACATAATCATAAAATCCGTAATCATTCATAGGTGAAGTTATACCTATTAAATCATTTGATACGGAAGACAACCATTTGTCGCCATTTGCTAGTTGGTTTTCAAAATTTGCTACCGCTGAGTTATCAAAATATATATCGCTGGTGTAATAGATATATCCTCTTGAAACTGATTGGGTTCCTTTTGTCCAATCCTGTGAGCTGATTTGTTTGTGTTCCGGAATATCAATTCCTATTGTTTGCTCTGCTCTAAGAATTGGCTCATCGCTATGGTCATATACATTTGCAAATATAAAGGAAAATGACCCATATATGCAAAGCAGCGCAGCCATAATTATTCCAACTATCACATTCTTTTTATATTTGTAGTTTTTCGATTTTAATACGAACCCGAAAACTATAGACGAAATCGGTATTGGGGTTAACAAGAAAAATAACCACATATTCTCAATAAATAAATGATTTTCACTTGATACCATCGCAACCAAAAACATTGCTACAAATATTGATAGCAAGGATGCCACAAAAAGTATAATTGATATTGTCTTCCAACGGTTGTGCAGAGGTTTTTCCATTATCTTTGACGGGTTTTTATACATATATGAATAAAATGCGGAGTTTTCTTTCAAATCGCTTTTTCGTATAATAAACGACTGCCCACCGAATTGTAAGAAAAGCCATTTGCCAAACTGCTGAATTTGCTCAATGTCCGTAAAGAAACATTTTGATTCGCGAATTTTTTCGTTTTCGCGATAGATATTAACACTTATATAATTTTCAAAAACTTTATATTCGTATACTGATTTGCAAATTCGTTCTGTGCTGTTTTTCCATGCTTTGCTATGTGCTCGAATTCCCTTAATATGCGAAACGGCACCAATTAAAAACATACCGAAAGAAAAACCAATCATAACGTCCGGTGCAGATGATCCGATGAAAAACACAATCATCAAAATGCAAAGCACGGTAAAAATGATAGGTCTTTTGTAAATACTTTTTCTTTGCAAACGATATATTTCATTTAATTCTTGCTTTAAAAAAGCAAACCGATATGATTCATTCGGTTGAATTTCTGCGTTTTGTTTTTTATTTTCGGAATTTAATATTTCATCAACTGATATTCCAAATATATCACTCAGGCGCATTAAATTATCAATTGTCGGAACAGTTTGATCTTTTTCCCATAGACTAATCGTCTGACGGCTTACAAGTAACTTTTGACCTAGTTCCTCTTGTGATAAATTAAGGTCTTTTCTATATTTTTGAATTTTTTCACCAACTGTCATAAAGGTCGCCTCCTTTTCTTGGATATAATTATAGCAAAAAACGCTTTATAATGGAAGAATATATTACTTGATTTTGTCAAGTAGCACTTGCAAAGTTACTTGTTTTAGTTCAAGTCCTCCCTGAAAGCCGTTTTTGGAAGCAGGATATCTACAAAATTCAACTGCAAAAATTTGTATAGAAAAATCCCGAAACCGCTATGGTTTCGGGATTTTCTGCGCCTAATCTCAAATCGGTTCGCATTGTTGGGTAATTTGAACTTAATGACACGAATGAAATGTGCCTGAAAACTGGGGATTTTCTTATAATTTTATTATATTTTATTCTGTTTTAACAGAATACCAATTTGTTTCAATTTCTTCAATATCTATCCAATCTTGTGTACCTGTATATTTATCTGCGTTGACATAATCTTTCCAATCGATTTGGTCGGTAACATACAAATAACCTCTCGACTCACTTAAAATTCCGCGAAATTCAAAAAAATATATTGCACTTTGGTCTCGAAACTCGACTATTAGACACTCTCCCGTATCTGAAAGGTTTTTAAATTCATCAGGTAAGGTAACCAAACCATTTTCTGCAATTCCAACTCTTTCATCAAGTATGAGGTCAACAACTTTCTCTCTATCCTCCTTGCAGTCATCAAACGAAGAAACACCGCAAGCCGAAAGCATAAAAGATAAAGTCAAGCAAAGCAATAAAGCAAATGTTCTTTTCATAAAAACCCCGCCTTTCGTATTACAATTATATCACTACAAAATAAAAAGAGCAAGGCAAAGCCTTGCAAAAAATACTTATTACCTCTTACTTGTTACTTCCAAAGCCCCAAGGACTTTTTAGGTAAGAGTGAAGAGGTAATAGGTAAGAAGTAAGCCCCAAGAACTTATTGTCCTTGGGGCTTTGTGTTTTATACCATAAAATACGAACAGAACATTTTAATATTTTAGTCGTTAGTTTGAGTCTGGGTGATAAGTTTCTAATAAATATATCATTTTAATTATAAAATTCCTTTAAAAAAGCAACCACCGATTTTATGTTTACAAAAATTACAGTTATTAATACTACCATACCAATTAATAAGGATAATCCGATAATCAATCCCCAGATTGAATTAGATTTGTCTGCCGAAATTGCATCTTCTGATGACAAATATTCTTGATGTTCATCAGCCATTCCATAAACAAAAATTTCCTTTGAATCTTCCCCTATCTCGTCATAATTAATGATTAAAACATATTCCTTACCAGAAATGAAGTTTTCATTGAAAGCATCAATATCAAATTTATTATACCAAACACTTGGAATATCATATGCACGATTGGCATCCTTTGTATATAAAGTTAAGCTTGGGTTACGGCCTTGCCATTCTTCTTTTGTGGTAATGCAAACTTTAACATTCTGCATGTTATACGTTTGATTTTGCGACTGATTAAAAGAATATATGCCTAAACCTGAGCAAAATAATGTTCCAAAAACAAATATTATAACACCTAGTGTGAACAATATCTTCTTCATTAAATCACCGCCTATATGTGTATTATAGCATAAAAGCGGCAATAAATCAATGCGAAGCATTGTGTGTAATCAATTCCGCAAGGAATTGCATATCATCAAGCCGACAGAATTATATACACACCTTCGGTGTGATGATATACGCCGCACTTGTGCGGCAATGATATACACGACTGCGTCGTGATGATATACCAAGCCTGTCGGCTTGGATAAAAAACCGCTCTTTTAAAGGGCGGTTTTTTAGGGGGGAGAAATTTTTTTGATTTTTTGCTACACTTTTCTTAGCATAGATGCTTTAGCAGTATTTTTAAAAATGGCTGAAAGGAGAAGTGAGAATGGAAAATCAAAAGCCAACTACCCCAAACCCGCCTAAGCGCAGAAGTCAAAGCGACAAAAAGCGCAAGAAAAATCTTATGCTTGCGGCAGATAGCGCCATAAACAGGCTTGAAGTTCTTTCTCGCCCCGGCGGCGAGATTGAAAGTATGGATATTAAGGAGCTTAAAAATCTTATTTCCTCCATAAAGGAGCTTGTTGGCGTATCCTTAGAGCTTTCGGGTGAGGCGCAGTCGGGCGGTGTGGTTGTATTGCCGGAGGTAAACATAAATGTCTGACACCGTTTGGAAGCCTCAAAAAAAGCAGATAGATTTTTTATCCCGTAATGAGTACGAGGTGCTTTACGGCGGTGCGGCGGGTGGCGGTAAAAGTGACGCTCTTTTGGTGGAGGCTCTCCGTCAGGTGCATATTCCCCACTACACCGCCCTTATTTTGCGAAAAACGGTGCCTCAGCTAAGTGAGCTTATTGACCGTAGCAGACAGATTTATTCGGTAGCCTTTCCCAAAGCTAATTACAACTCTACCGAGCACGTTTGGCGGTTCCCGTCGGGCGCTAAAATTCATTTTGGCAGTATGCAGTACGTTAAGGACAGAATAAATTATCAGGGCAAGCGCTATGATTTTATAGCCTTTGATGAGCTTACCCACTTCACCTGGGAGGAATACAGCTATATGTTCTCCCGCAACCGCCCCTCAGGTGCAGGGACAAGGGTTTACATCAGGGCAACCACCAACCCCGGCGGTGTGGGTCACGGCTGGGTAAAGGAGCGTTTTATTACCCCCGCTCCGCCCCTTACCCCCATCACCGATACATACAGCGTTGTTTCACCGAGCGGTGAGGTGGTTGAAATGAAAAGACAGAGGGTTTTTGTTCCCTCTACCGTCTTCGATAACGAAATTCTGCTTAAAAACAATCCCGAATATCTGGCAAGTCTTGCAATGCTCCCCGAAGCCGAAAAAAAGGCTCTGCTTTACGGCGACTGGGATAGCTTCGACGGGCAGGTGTTTACCGAATGGCGTAACGACTCCGCCCACTATGACGATATGCGGTTTACCCACGTTGTTGCCCCATTTAGAATTCCACGCCATTGGCAAATTTACAGGGGCTTTGACTTCGGTTACACAAGACCATTCAGCGTTGGTTGGTATGCCTGTGACGGCGATGGCAGACTCTTTAGAATAAGGGAATATTACGGCTGTACGGGAAGGCCCAATCAGGGCGTACGCTTTGAGCCGTCACGCATTGCAGAGGAAATACGCAGTATTGAGGAAAACGACCCCAACATACGGGGCAGAAGAATTATAGGTATTGCCGACCCCTCTATTTTTGATGGGTCAAGAGGTCGCTCGGTGGCAGAGATAATGGAAAAATCGGGCGTTTTCTGGCGCGCGGGTGATAACTCTCGCATTTCGGGTAAAATGCAGTATCATTACAGATTTGCCTTTGACCGCGAGGGTGTGCCTATGCTCTATATTTTTAACACCTGTAAAAATTTCATACGAACGGTGCCCTCCCTTTGCTATGACACCCTTAATGTAGAGGATATTGACACATCATCTGAGGACCATATTTATGATGAGTGCAGATACGTTTTAATGCACATTCCCATTAAGGCAAGGGAGCATTATCAAGCTCCAAAAGGCGAAAAGTTTTCGCCTCTTTCCAATGCTGAAAATAAGGTTAATTTTTTAAGAATTTAGAAAGGAAAAATGTTTTATGAAGGAAAAAAGCAAACAAAAAATTATAGGCATAAAGGAAATCAGAAAAGCCTATCAAACCCTGCTTTTATACAAGCAGGGCAAACGCTCGTTGGATGCAAGAATTGTAGAAAATGAGGAATGGTATAAGCTTCGTTGCGGTTGCACCGCCGATGGAAAGCTGGGTCAAAACTCGGCGTGGATTTTCAACTCCATAATAAACAAGCACGCCGACGCTATGGATTGTTACCCCGAGCCAAACGTTTTGGCAAGAGAAAAGGGCGATGAAGCGCTAGCCAAAAAGTTTTCGGCAATTCTGCCTATTATTTTGGAGCAACAAAACTTTGAGCAAACCTACTCCGACGCTTGGTGGTACAAGCTTAAAACAGGTACGGGCGTATACGGTGTTTTTTGGAATAACGAGCTTGAAAACGGTCTTGGCGATGTTGACATTAAACAGCTTGATATTCTCAATCTGTTTTGGGAGCCGGGCATAAAAAATCTAGAGCAATCGGCTAACCTGTTTTATGCTACTGCGGTTGACAAGTCGGCGCTTATGGCAGAATATCCCGACAAGGCCGATAAAATCAAAAGCGGTTTTGGTGAGCTTTCAGCATACCGAATGGACGACGGCATTATTGATACCAGCAAGGCGCTTGTGGTGGATTGGTACTACAAGAAAAAGGTGGGCTCAAAAACTCTGCTTCACTACTGCAAATTTTCGGGCGAGGCGCTGCTTTTTGCCTCGGAAAATGAACCGCAGTACAGGCTGAGAGGTTTTTATGACCACGGCAAGTATCCAATAGTTTTTGACACCCTTTTTGTAACCGAAAATTCCCCTGCGGGCTTTGGCTACATTGATGTTATGAAAGGGTGCCAAACCACTATTGACAAGCTTTCGGTAGCGGTTGAAAGAAACGCTCTTATGGGTGAAACACCTCGCTTTTTCATAAGCGACAGCGCAGGAATTAACGAGGAAGAATACGCCGATTGGTCGCGCACCTTTATTCACACCACAGGCAGAATAGATGACCAGACCTTAAAACAGGTTTCGGTTGAAAACATATCCGAAGCTACTCTTAAATTTTTAAATTTCAAGGTAAACGAGCTAAAGGAAACCTCGGGCAACCGAGATTTTTCACAAGGCTCTACCAACTACGGCGTTACCGCCGCATCGGCTATTTTAGCCCTTCAAGAGGCGGGCAATAAGCTTTCAAGGGATATGATTAAATCCGCCTTCCGCGCCTATTCCAACATATGCTATTTAATTTTAGAGCTTGTAAGGCAGTTCTACACCGAGCCAAGAAGCTTTCGCATTACCGAAAACGGCGGAAGCGACAGATACATTGTTTTCCAAAACAAGGATTTGCTGGAAAATCATCCCTTTGCAAACTATCGCCCCATATTCGATATAAAAATCATTCCCCAAAAGCAAAGCCCATACCAAAAGGCAAGTCAAAACGAGCTAGCAAAGGAAATGTTTAGTCTTGGTATGCTTGACCCCGAGCGTAGAAGCGAGGCTAAAATGGCAGTCAAGCTAATGGATTTTCACGGCAAGGAGGAGCTTTTAGCCAGACTTTCATCGGAAGAAAATGAGGTAGAAATGCTATGACAACCGTTGCGGCAGCCTTAATTTCGGCTATATCGTCCATTACGGTTGGCGTTTTAACCCTTATGGGCGTGGTTATTACAAACAGTAGGGTAAACAGGGATATTGAGCAAAAAATTACGGTGGCTCAAGCCGTTACCGACACCAAGCTTGCCGAGCTTACCCGTGAGGTTCGTGAGCATAATCAGATGGTAAAACGGGTACCCGTTGTGGAGGAGCAAATGAAGGTTGTTAATCACAGAATAGCCGATATTGAGAATATACTGAATTAGAAGTAAAAAAAGGAGGAAAATTAATGAAAACTAAATTTTTAAACTGGGTTAAAGCGGCAGGCGTAAGAATGGTAAAAACCATGGCAGAAACTGCCCTTGCAATTATCGGTACAAATACGGTAGGCATTACCGAGGTTGATTGGGTAGGTGTAATAAGCGCTTGCGCTTTATCGGGCGTTATTACCGTGCTTACTTGTGTTAAAGGCTTACCTGAACTAAGGGAGGAATAAATAATGGCAAAAAGAGTGTTTATTGGTGTGGGTCACGGCGGAAGTGATAGCGGAGCAGTTGCAAACGGCTTTAAAGAAAAGGATTTAAATCTTGCGATTGCTCTTGCTTGCCGTGATGAGCTTACCCGCCACGGTGTAAAAGTGGGTATGAGCCGAACAAAGGATGAAGCCGACCCATTAACAGATGAGATTAAAGAGTGCAACGCTTTCGGCCCTGATTACGCGGTGGAAATTCACAACAACGCGGGCGGCGGCGACGGGGTAGAAATCTACCATCATTACGGAGGTGGCAAGGGTAAAACCTTGGCGCAGAATATACTGAATGAGATTGTTGCAATCGGTCAAAATTCTCGCGGTCTTAAAACAAAAAAGAACAGCGACGGCAGGGATTATTTTGGTTGGATAAGGCAGACCGTTGCTCCCGCCTGTTTGGTTGAATGTGCTTTTGTGGATAATAAGAAAGATATTACCATAATTGACACCGCCGCCGAGCAAAAGAAAATGGGCATAGCCATTGCAAAAGGCATACTCAAAACCCTTGGCATTACTTGGATGGCAGAAAAGCCAAAAGAAACGCCTGTAAATGATACCAAAAAGCTTTACAGGGTTCAGGTTGGTGCATATGCCGAGCTTAAAAACGCCGAGGAAATGCTTAAAAAATTAAAATCCGCCGGCTTTGACGGAATAATTGTATAATAAAGGTATAGAAAAAATAACCATAACAGAACACATTTTTAGTTCTGTTATGGTTATTTCCATTATCCTTAATTTAATGCTTTTCGGCAATTTTGCGAGCTACGAAAACACCGCTTGCAGAGGCGTGGGAAAGGGAATGGGTAATTCCGCTTCCGTCACCTATAATATAAAGACCCTTATGTACCGATTCGAGGTTTTTGTCCACCGCTACTTCCATATTATAGAATTTAACCTCAACACCGTAAAGCAAGGTATCTTCATTTGCGGTACCGGGGGCAACCTTGTCCAGCGCATAAATCATTTCAATAATTCCGTCTAAAATTCGCTTGGGCAGAACAAGGCTTAAATCGCCCGGTGTTGCTTGAAGAGTGGGGGTTATAAAGGCTTCATCAATTCTGCTTTGGGTAGAGCGTCTGCCCCTTATAAGGTCACCAAAGCGCTGAACTATAACACCGCCGCCAAGCATATTGCTAAGTCTTGCTATGGATTCGCCGTAGCCGTTAGAGTCCCTGAACGGCTCAGAAAAATGCTTTGAAACAAGCAAGGCAAAGTTTGTGTTTTCAGTCTGCTTTGCGGGGTCCTCATAGCTGTGACCGTTTACCGTTATAATTCCGTTTGTATTTTCATTTACAACCGAGCCCTTGGGGTTCATACAAAAGGTTCTTACCTTGTCGCCGTATTTGTCGGTGCGGTAGGCAATTTTGCTTTCATAAAGCTCATCGGTCAGGTGGGCAAAAACCGTTGCGGGAAGCTCTACTCTTACGCCGATATCCACCCTTGTGGATTCGGTTGAAATATTTAAGGCTTCGCAGACAGTTTCCATCCACTTGCTTCCGCTTCTACCAACCGAAATAATGCAATTATTGCAAAGGTATTCGCCCTTTTCGGTTATAATCTTGTAGCCGTTTTCGGTTTTTTCTACCATCTGAACGGGGGTATCAAAATAAAAATCAACCTTATTTTCAAGGTGATTATAAAGATTTTGAAGAACAACAAAGTTAATGTCGGTTCCCAAATGGCGAACAGAGGCATCAAGCAGATGCAAATCGTTTTGAATACAAAGGGTTTTAAAGCGTGAACCTGCGGTTGTGTAAAGCTTGGTGCCTTCACCGCCGTATTTAAGGTTGATTTCATCAACATATTGCATAAGCTCCAAGGCACGCTTTTTGCCTATATACTCGTAAAGTGTTCCGCCAAAGTTGTTGGTAATGTTGTACTTACCGTCTGAAAATGCGCCCGCACCGCCAAAACCGCTCATTATACTGCAGGTTTTGCAGTTAATACAGGATTTTACCTTTTCGCCGTCTATGGGGCAGCGGCGGTTATTAAGAGCGTGACCCGACTCAAAAACCGCAACCTTAAGATTTTTGTTGGCTTTAACAAGCTCGTATGCGGCAAAAATACCGCCCGGACCTGCACCTACAATAATAACGTCGTAATTCATATTATCAAACCCTTTCTTTCGGAATTTGAATTTCATACCAACTCATTATAGCACAGACTTTTAAAAATTTCCACATAAAAATTAAAGGTAAAAAACTTTCGTTTTTTCTACCAAAAATCAGCTCGAAAATTAGTTAAAAAAATAAATTTATTCTGTCGCCTTTTGTTGACTTTTGTTAACAATTATGTTAGTATAAATTTGTAATTTTTGTTTTTTTACGGAGGTCGGCGATGAAGGCGTTAGAAGATAAAATTTTAAAGGAAGGCACCGTTTTGCCGGGCAACATTCTTAAAGTGGCTTCCTTTTTAAATCATCAGCTCGACGTTGATTTTATAATGGAAATGGGTAAGGAGATTGCCCGACTTTTTAAGGGTGAGGAAATAACCAAAATCTTAACGGTTGAAACCTCGGGCATTGCCATTGCTATGGGCGCCGCGGCAGAAATGCATCTGCCTGTTGTTTTCGCTAAAAAGCATAAAACAGGCAACCTTTCGGGCAATATGTACAGCACCGTTGTTCACTCATACACCCACGGCGTGGATTACAACATCGTTGTCAGCTGTGATTTTTTAAAGGCTGAGGACAAGGTTTTAATTATTGATGATTTTCTTGCAAACGGCAAGGCTTTAATCGGTCTTATAGATATTGTAAAGCAGGCGGGAGCCACACTTGTTGGTTGCTCTACCGCCATTGAAAAGGGTTTCCAAGGCGGCGGTGACCTTCTTCGTGCCGAGGGTATAAGGGTTGAATCCCTTGCCATTGTGGACTCTATGAGTGATAATTCTCTCACATTTCGCAGTATGTAATTAAATTTACATAAATTATTTTTTAAAAAGGGAGTTTTTAAAATGAAAAAATTACTCGCACTTCTTTTAACAGTTGTAATGCTTTTCAGCTTTGCAGCTTGTGGAGAAAACAGCTCTGAGCTTCTTGGTATGAGCGACGCTCCTATTGACGCAGTAGAAGTAAAGGTTGATTATGAAATCCCCGACGATTTCAAAATCGGTTTCATCTGCTTACACGATGAAAACTCTACCTATGACCTTAACTTCCTCAACGCTGTAGACGCTATCCAAAAGGCTACCGGTCTTAAGGACGAGCAGGTTATTGTTAAAACCACCATTGGTGAAGATGATACTTGCTACAACACCGCTAAAGATTTAGCTACTCAGGGTTGTGACATTATCTTCGCTAACTCTTTCGGTCACGAAGCATTTATGATTAAGGCTGCAAAAGAGTTCCCCGAGGTTGAGTTCTGTCACGCTACAGGCACTAAGGCTCACACCGAAGGTCTTGCTAACTACCACAATGCATTTGCTTCTATCTACGAGGGTCGTTACCTTGCAGGTGTTGCAGCAGGTATGAAGCTTAACGAAATGATTGAAGAAGGTAAAATCACTGCCGAACAGGCTAAAATGGGTTATGTAGGCGCATTTACCTATGCTGAAGTTATCTCCGGCTATACTTCTTTCTACCTTGGCGCAAAATCTGTTTGCCCAACCGTAACTATGGACGTTCAGTTCACAGGTTCTTGGTATGATCCAACCGAAGAGAAAAACGCAGCTGAAGCTCTTATTGCTAAGAAGTGCGTTCTTATTTCTCAGCACGCTGACTCTATGGGCGCTCCCGGCGCTTGCGAAGCTGCGCTTGTTCCTAACGTTTCTTACAACGGCGCTACCTACGAGTCCTGCCCCGAAACCTTCATTGTTTCCTCCAAAATTGATTGGACTCCTTACTACAACTACATTATTAAATGCGTTGTAAAGGGCGAAAAGATTGCTGCTGACTGGTGCGGCGGTATTGCAGAGGGTTCTGTTGTTCTTACCGGTGTTAATCAGGATGTTGCCGCTGAGGGAACAGTTGCTAAAATTAAGGAAGTTGTAAAGGGCCTTACTGACGGTACCATTAAGGTATTCGATACCAAAACCTTCACCGTTGAAGGCAAGGAGCTTACTTCTTACGTTGCTGACGTTGATGATAAGGGCGATTACGTTCCCGATACCGAGGTTGTTGAAAACGGCGTATTCAACGAATCGGTAAAACGTTCTGCACCTTACTTTGATCTTAAGGTTGATGGAATCACTCGTCTAAACGAAAAGTTCTAATTTAAAGCTTTTAGGGCGGTGCATTTTTGCCCCGCCCTAATGTCTTTTTTTAAATCTTAAAAAAGATTATCTTTTAAAAGACAGTCTTTTTTAAGACTTGAAATTTTTAAGGAGGAGAAAACTTGGCAGCTGCAGCTATAGAACTAAAAAATATTACCAAAACCTTTGGAAGTATTGTTGCTAACCGAGATGTTAATCTTTCTGTAAACCGAGGAGAGATTTTATCTATTTTGGGCGAAAACGGAAGCGGCAAAACCACCCTTATGAATATGATTTCGGGCATTTATTTTCCCGATAGCGGACAGATATTCATAGACGGTAAAGAGGTTGTTATCCGTTCCCCAAAGGATGCCTTTGACCATAAAATAGGTATGATTCATCAACACTTTAAGCTTGTTGATGTTTTTTCGGCAACCGAAAATATTATTTTAGGACTTAAAGGCAAGGATAAATATAACATTAAAGAGTCTGCTAAAAAGGTTGAGGAAATCAGCCATAAATACGGCTTCGATATTGACCCTAATAAAATGATTCACGAAATGTCGGTTTCGGAAAAGCAGACCGTTGAAATTATTAAGGTGCTTTACCGTGGCGCAGATATTTTAATTTTGGACGAGCCTACCGCCGTTTTAACCCCTCAAGAAACCGAAAAGCTTTTTAAGGTGCTTCGCCGTATGCGTGATGACGGTAAATCTATTATTATCATCACCCATAAGCTACACGAGGTTTTATCCCTTTCGGACAGAGTTTCGGTGCTTCGCAAGGGCGAATACGTAGGTACCGTTGAAACCGCGAGCACAAGCGAAGCAGAGCTTACCGAAATGATGGTTGGCAAAAAAATCTCGCTTAACATTCACAGAAGTGAGCCTAAGGACTGTGAAGACCGACTTACTGTTGAAAATATTAACTGCGTAAGCCGTGAGGGAGTAAAGCTTTTAAACTCTGTTTCATTTACCGCAAAGAGCGGAGAAATTTTAGGAATTGCAGGTATTGCAGGCAGCGGTCAAAGAGAGCTTTTGGAGGCTATTGCAGGTCTTCAGCATATTGATAGCGGTAAAATTCTTTACAATAACCCTAAAACGGGTACGCAGGATAATTTAAGGGATAAAACCCCGCTACAGATAAGAGAGCTTGGTGTCAGACTTTCCTTTGTTCCCGAGGACAGACTTGGAATGGGTCTTGTTGGCAATATGGGAATTACCGATAATATGATGCTAAGAAGCTACCGCAAGGGCAGGTCTGTTTTCTTGGAAAGAAAGGAGCCTCACGACCTTGCCGAAAAGATTATTTCCGACCTTGAGGTTGTGACACCGGGTACCGAAACTCCCGTAAGGCGACTTTCGGGCGGTAATGTTCAAAAGGTACTTGTTGGTCGTGAAATTGCCGCCGCACCCACCGTTTTAATGGCGGCTTACCCCGTAAGAGGTCTTGATATTAACTCATCATACCTTATTTATAACCTGTTAAACGAGCAAAAAGAGCGTGGCGTTGCAGTTATCTTTGTAGGTGAAGACCTTGACGTTCTTTTAGAGCTTTGCGACAGAATTTTAGTTATCGGTTCGGGAAGCGTTACCGGAATTGTTGATGCAAGAACCACAACAAAGGAAGAAATAGGTCTTCTTATGACTAAGGGTAAAGGAGAAGAAAAGTAATGGAAAACACAAAAAATAAAAAATCTTTTTCCTTTCACATTGTAAAGCGTGAGCAAACCGTTTGGTATAAGGGACTTGCCATTCGCGCTGCTGCAGTCCTTTTAGCGCTTGTGGTTTCGGGCATAGTAATAACATTGCTCACCGATAAAGACCCCCTTGCCGTTTATAAGTCAATGTGGAGCGGCGCTTTTGGAATGGATATTCGTATTTGGAGCCTGTTTCAGGACGTTGCAATACTTCTTTGTATTTCTCTTGCCGTTACCCCTGCTTTTAAAATGAAGTTTTGGAATATCGGTGCTGAGGGTCAGGTTTTAATCGGAGGTCTTGCTACCGTTTCGGTTATGATGTTCTTAGGCGGTAAAATACCCCTTCCGCTTCTTTTAATCATAATGGTAGTGGCATCTATTTTGGCTGGTATTATCTGGGCAGTTATTCCTGCTATATTTAAAGCGTATTGGAACACTAACGAAACCCTTTTCACACTTATGATGAACTATGTTGCAATTCAGCTTGTTTCATATTTTCTTAAGGTTTTTGTTAAAACGGGTTCGGGTGTTTTATTCCCAATGCCTGAATTTGGATTCCCTGTGCTTTTTAATCAGCCATATTTGCTTAATATAATTATTGTTGTTGCTTTAACCGTTGCCGTATATATCTACCTTAAATATACCAAACAGGGATATGAAATCTCGGTAGTTGGCGAAAGTCAGAACACCGCCAATTATATTGGTATTAATGTTAAAAAGGTTGTAATAAGAACGCTTATTGTATCGGGCGCACTTTGCGGCATCGCAGGTCTTTTGCTTGTTGGCGGCACAAACCATACCATCAATACCGAAACGGCAGGCGGCAGAGGCTTTACCGCAATTATGGTTTCTTGGCTTGCAAAGTTCAACCCCTTCTTTATGGTGGTTACAAGCTTTATTATTGTGTTTTTACAAAAGGGAGCACAACAGGTTTCTACCGATTTCAGACTCCCACAGGCAATCAGTGACATTGTAACGGGTATTATTCTTTTCTTTATCATCGGTTGCGAATTTTTCTTAAATTATAAAATTGTTAAAAGCCAAAACGGAAAGGAGAATGACTAATGTTAGCCTTTCTTGTTAGCGCAATTAGACTTGGTATGGTATTTCTCTTTGGTTCTACGGGAGAAATTCTAACCGAAAAATCAGGCCACTTAAATCTTGGTACTCCCGGCGTTATGTGTGTGGGCGCATCCTGCGGTTGCTTTGCCGAATATCTTTATCTTAAATCGGTAGGACCGTTTGCTTCCCCCGTGCTTGCAATTTTAGTTGCGGTTGTTGCCACCTTTGCAGGCGCCGCTTTAATGGGTCTTTTGTTTAGCTTTTTAACCGTAACGCTCAGAGCAAATCAGAACGTTACGGGTCTTGCCCTTACAACCTTGGGTATAGGTATTTCCGACTATATGATAGCAAAAGCAGGAACCTCTTTTGGCAGAGCAAGTAAATACTTTACAGCTTCATTTCCCTTTGCAGATGATTTAGGCTGGTTTGGAGAGCTGTTTTTATCCCACGGCGTTATGATTTATCTTGCTATTATAGTAGCGCTTGTTTGTTCCTTTGTTTTATCTAAAACAAGGGTGGGACTTAACCTTCGTGCGGTTGGCGAAAACCCTGCAACTGCCGATGCCGCAGGTATAAATGTTTCACGCTATCGTTACATTGCAACCTGTATTGGTTCGGGTATTTCGGGTCTTGGCGGTCTTACCTTTATAATGGATTACCTCAACGGAAACTGGGAATACTGTATCGACGCTTTTGGTTGGCTTTCAATCGCCCTTGTAATCTTCACCGTTTGGAAACCAAATCTTGCAATTTTAGGCTCCATAATTTTCGGCGCCCTTTATATTGCCAGCAGTTATATTACAGGCGTTAGCTTTGCGGGAAAAGAGCTTTTCAAAATGCTTCCTTATATTGTAACGGTAATTGTTTTAATTATTACAAGTATGAGAAACAAAAAGAAAAATCAGCCACCCGAAAGTCTTGGTCTTCCCTATTTCAGAGAAGAAAGATAAAAAGCACAGTTTAATAAAATATGTAATTTTAAGAGGAAGAAGTGTAAAAACTTCTTCCTCTTTTTTTAAAAACTGCCCAGCTTCCAAATTTTTTCGTTGTAGTTTTTTACGGTGCTGTCGGCGGAAAAATGTGATGCCGCGGCAATATTCATAAGCATTTTTTCGGCGTAAAGCGCGGGGCTTTTATAATCCTCGTTTGCCCTTTTTCTAGCCGACATATATGACGGGTAATCAAGTAAAACCTTGTATCGGTCGGCGGGGTTGTAGTCACCAAAAAGTAAGGAATTAAAAAGGGCGGTAAAATCGCCGCAGGGACCCTGCTTTAAAAGGTCTACAACTCGGCTAATGCGGTCGTTTGTGTAGTAAATGTCCATTGGGTCGTAGCTTTTAAGGGCTTCGAGCTCCTCGCTTTTCGCGCCAAAAATATAGTTGTTTTCCATTCCCGCATAGTCCACAATTTCAATGTTTGCGCCGTCTAGGGTGCCAATGGTCGGCGCACCGTTTAAGGCAAGCTTCATATTCCCCGTTCCGCTAGCCTCGGTGCCCGCCGTTGAAAGCTGTTCCGAAAGGTCGGCGGCGGGAATGATTTTCATAGCATTTTTTACATTGTAATCGGGAATAAATAAAACCTTAAAGTATTTTTTAGCCGTTTGGTCTTTCTCAATTAACTCGGCAACAGAATTAATAAGCTTTATAATCTGTTTGGCGTTATAATACCCAGGCGCCGCCTTGCCTGAAAATATAAATGCGGTGGGGTGGAAGTCTTTAAGCTCATTGTTTTTAAGGTCAAGATATAATCCAAGCACCCCTAAAATGTTCAGAAGCTGACGCTTGTATTCGTGTATTCTTTTTATTTGTACACTAAACATAAAGTCGGGGTCAAGGGATAGATTAAAACTGCTTTTAAGGTAGTTTGACAATGCTCTTTTATTTTCATATTTGATTTTTAAAAGCTCCTCTAAATCGGCAGGGGAGTTGAACTGCTTTATTTTGGAAAGCTGCGGCAGATCATCACGCCATTCGGTACCTATTCTTTTGTTTGCAAACTGCTCCAGACCCTTGTTGGCAAGGCAGAGCCAACGGCGGTGGGCAATGCCGTTTGTAACATTTAAAAATTTCTGCGGCGTTAGGGAATAAAAGCTATCAAAAACCGAAGCTTTAATTATTTCGCTATGAATTTTTGCAACGCCGTTTACCTTGTGGCTAACATAAACCGCCATATTTGCCATATGAATAGTGTGGTTTTTTATTATTAAAATTTCCTTTAGCTGGGTGTGAGCTTTAAGGGAGTTTTTCATATGGTTGTTAAGCATTACAATATAAGGGTAAACATTTGGCAGAACTTTTGAAAAAAGCGAAACGCTCCAACATTCAAGCGCCTCTGCCATAACGGTGTGATTTGTGTACGAAAAAATTTCGCCACAAAGCGTGAGCGCGTCATCAAAGTCCATACCGTAGTCCTCTGTTAGCAGGCGCAAAAGCTCGGGAATGGCAACTGTTGGATGGGTATCATTAAGCTGAATTTTTATAAACTCGGCAAGGTCCGAAATAGACCTACCTGTTTTTTTAAAGTCGTTTAATATTGAAGCAAGTGAGGCGGCGGTGAAAAAGTACTGCTGCATAAGCCTTAATGCCTTGCCCGACTCGGTGTTATCGGGAGGATACAAAAAGCCCGATATACATTCGGCAAGGTTTTTATCCTTAAATGCGGCGCAAATGTCACCACTGCAAAATGCGGAAAAATCTACGGGATTTTCGGCTTCGCACTGCCAAAGGCGTAGGCGGTTAATTCGGGTTTTAGAGGCTATTGGCAAATCAAAGGGCACCGCCAAAACGGTGCAGTCACCAAAGCAAACCCTAACCGTTTCATCTCTGTTTTCCTTTTCAAAAGGGCAGTCCTCCTGCCATAAATCTACCGTTTCGGTCTGTTCGTTATCCTTTATGGACTGTTTAAAAATACCGTATTTGTAGCGTATTCCGTAGCCGTCAAGTGGCAGGTTTACGGCGGCGGCAGAGTCTAAAAGGCAGGAAGCAAGTCTGCCAAGACCGCCGTTGCCAAGCGCGGGGTCGGCAAGCTCTGAAAAGAAGTCGGTGGAATATCCCTTTCTTTTTAAAACTTCGGCGCAAATATCTTCAAGACCAAGATTTGCAAGACTGCCCGTTACAAAGCTTCCGGGTAAAAATTCCGCTGAAAAATACGCCGCTTTTTGTTCGGTTAATTTTCTTTGCGGCAGAGTGCATAAAACATCTAAAAGGGCGGCGGCAACGGCGCGGTTAAGTCGGCGTTTTATATTCTTTGAGCTTTTACCGCTTATTTTTTCAAGCTTAGCATTAAGCGAATTTGCAAAAAGTTCCTTCATATACTGAAAAAGTCCTTTCCTTTTAAACTACAAAATTTTGGGTTTGTTTCTTTTGTAAATATCGCAGATGGCGTATATTTCATCGGCAAGCATATTGCTCGGCGGTTTTAAAATGCGCCACTGCCAATTGCCGTTTAGTGTGGCGGGGGTGTTAATTCTTGCAGAGTCGTTTAGCAGAAGATAGTCATAAAGTGGAATAATAACGGTGTTTGCACAGCTTTTGTGACATTCCCTGATAAGCGATGCGGCAAGAGCCTTGTTTTGCCGTATATTCATATATCGGCGGGCGATTTTTTTGGTTTTTGCATCGCACGACTCAAAAAATCCAACCGTTGTTTGGTTGTCGTGGGTGCCTGTGTAAACTACCGAATTTTTAGGAATGTTGTGAAGGAGATTTGGATTATCACTTCCGTCAAAGGCAAACTGCATTACCTTCATACTAGGAAAGCCGGTATATTTAATAAGCTTTTTAACATCCTCGGTGACAATACCTAAATCCTCGGCTATAAATTTTGCGCCTCTGGCGGCTGAGCGAAAAGAGTCGGTAAGCTCGGCAGAGGGACCCTTCAGCCACTTGCCCGACACCGCATTTTCGTTGCCAAAAGGAATACTGTAATAGTTTGAAATGCCTATAAAATGGTCAATACGGATTACGTTAAAAAGGGAGGCTTGGTGTTTAATTCGCTCCCCCCACCACGAATAACTGCTTTTTTTGTGGTTTTCCCAGTTGTAAAGGGGATTTCCCCAAAGCTGACCCTCGGCAGAAAAATCGTCGGGCGGTACCCCCGCAACCGATGTGGGATCTCCCTTTTCGTTAAGCATAAAAAGGCTTGGATTTGCCCATACGTCGCAACTGTCGCTTGAAACATAAATGGGAATATCCCCAACAAGTAAAATTCCCTTTTTTTGGGCGTAGGCAGAGAGCTCTTTCCACTGCATAAAAAAGGCGTATTCCAAAAAGGCGAAGAAGTCCAGCCGACTTTTTAGATTATTTTGAATAAATAAAACCGCATCCTCGCTTTTGATTTTGTATTTCGGAAAATCGGCTCTGCCAATGCCGCCAAAATGCTCCTTTAGGCTTAAAAACATACAGTAGTCTTTTAGCCAGTGCTCGTTTTCTTCTTTAAATTTGGCGAAAATTTTTCGCTCGTTTTCGGCTGCGAATTTTTCATAGCCTTGGTAAACCTTTTCTAAAAGAGGCTTTCTTGTTTTAAAAAGCTCGCCGTAATCTACAAAGCCTTTGTTTGGCAGTTCAAATTCCGAAAGCAGGGAGGTGCTTATCCATCCCTTTTTTAAAAACCATTCGGGGTTTAAAAAATAACTGTTTCCCGCAAAGGCGGAAAAGCATTGGTAGGGACTGTTGCCGTAGCCTGTAGGTCCAAGCGGTAAAAGCTGCCACATACTACACCCCGCACGGCATAAAAAATCTATAAATTCATAAGTCTCGTTACCAAGGGTGCCAATACCATATTTTCCGCTTAGTGAAAAAATGGGCATTAAAATTCCGTGACCTCGGGTAAAGGGTTTTTGCTTTTTCATAAGGTCACCCCTTAACGGCTCCTGCCACAACGCCCTTTATAATATACTTTTGGCAAAAAAGGTAGAATACTATTATAGGAATAATTGCAAGCACCAGCATCGCCATTAAAGCACCCATATCTCGGGCTCCGTAGCCGCCTTGTAAATACTGAATAGCAATAGGAATTGTTTTGTAGTCATTGCCTATAACAAGGTAGGGCAGAAGGTAGTCATTCCAAATCCACATGGTGTTTAAAATGGCTACCGTTATGGCGGTGGGTCTGAGTATTGGAAAAATCACGCTAAAAAACAGGGTTATGGGATTACAACCGTCCACCACGGCGGCTTCCTCAATTTCACGGGGTATGCTTTTAACAAATCCGCTGAAAATGAATATTGAAAGTCCTGCGCCGAAGCCCAGATATATTAAAATAATTCCTACGGGGTTATCCAACCTCAAGGTGTTTGCGATTTTAGACATTGTAAACATTACCATTTGAAAGGGAACAATCATACTAAAAACAAAAAGGTAGTACAAAAATGAGGAAAACCGGCTTTTGGTTCGCGCAAGGTACCAAGAGGTCATTGAGGCGCCAAGGGTAAGCAAAAGCACCGACCCCACCGTAATAAAAAGGGAATAAAAAAAGGCGGTGAAAAAATTTGTTCGCTCTATTCCGTTTAAATAGTTTTCAGTACCCGCAAAGGTAAGGGCGTTGGGCAGGGAGAAGGGGGCATCGGATATATAAAACTGCCCCTTAAAGGAATTTATTAAAACTATAATAATTGGGGCAATAAAAAGCACCGAAAGAATTGAAAGCAGAAAAAACAGTCCCAAATTTTTAAACGGCTTGATTTTAGTTTCCACTAGCCATCAACCTCCCTGCTTTTGGTTAAATAAAGCTGTAAAGCCGCAAGTCCCGCCACAAGCAAAAAGAAAACAACGCCCTTTGCCTGACCAACACCCTCGGAGCCTATTTTGCCGTAGAAGGTGTTATAAATATCAAGCGAAAGCATAGCCGTTTGTCTTGCGGGGGCACCCGCCGTAAGAGCTAGGTTCTGGTCAAACAGCTTAAAGGAGTTTGTAAGGGTTAAAAAGCTGCAAATGGTAAAGGCAGGCATTGTAAGAGGCAGAGTTATTTTAAATAAAATTTGTGATGGCTTTGCCCCGTCGATTTTAGCCGCCTCAATAAGCTGGGGCGGAATATTGTTAATACCCGCTATGAAAATTACCATCATATAGCCTATCATTTGCCAGTTTGTAAGCACCACCAGACCCCAAAAGCCGTAGGTAGAATTCTGGGTTATATCGGCGCCCCAAAAAAGCAGAATTCCGTTTATAATAACCTGCCAAATATAACCCAAAACAATTCCGCCTATGAGGTTAGGCATAAAAAACACGGCTCTGAAAAGGTTTCTGCCCCTTATTTTTTTGGTAAGCGCAAGGGCAAGCAAAAAGGCAAAAAGATTAACCGTGATTATGGTAACGAACGAAAATTTTACGGTAAACCACAGGGCATTAAGGAAGTTTGAGTTTTCAGTAAAGGCTAAAATATAGTTGGAAAAGCCAACGAAGCTGGCATCGCTGACGGTTGTAAATTCGGTGAAGGAGAGGTAAATTCCAAGCAAAAAGGGTATTAAGAACGCAACCGAAAATGCTATGAGGGTGGGCAGAGCAAACAGACCAAAATATCGGTTTAAATGTTTGTGCATATTAACCTTCCAAGCTTATTTGTATTCTTTTTTCCAGTCGGAAACCATTTCTTTTTTCACATCGTCAAAGGTTTTTGTGCCTTGAGCGTAAGAAAGCAGCGATGCGCCGAAGTTTTCCTTAAAGGTTTGACCGGGGAAAACGGTAAAGTCCCAAGGGATTGTGGTAATGTTATCGCGGTTCATATAGCGGATAATTTCCTTTGCAAGAGGGTCGTTTGGCGCTTCGGATTCCTCAAAGGTTGAAAAAGGTACAATAAAATCTAACTTTTCGGTCACCATTTTTTTGCCTGTTTCGCTTGAATAAAGCCAGTATAAGAAGTCTTCGCTTAGTTTTTGCTGCTCGGCAGATGCGTTTTTGTTAATGCAGATATAATTTTCGGTGCCAATGCAAAGACCCTGAGTTTCCTCGCCCTCGACGCCTGTGTAAATTGGCATAAATTTAATATTTTCTTCCTTTACGGTGTTGCCCGCAACGTCCTTAATCTGGCTCCACGCCCAGTTGCCGTTTTGCACCATAGCGCATTTGCCCAGCGCAAATTCCGCCATAGAATCAGAAACAGATTTACTGCCTAAAAGCTTTTTATCGGTAATGGAATTGTTTATATAAAGGTCGAAAATATTTTTAAAGTTTTCGGCGTATTCAAATTTAATTTCGCTAAGGTCGTCTGAGCTTAGATTTGCTTTGTTGTTTTTGAATTCATAGTGGAGCGGAATGTTTGCAAGGTGGGTTTGCCAACGCCAGTCCTCACCGCTTTTAAGCGAGGTGGATGCAAAAACACCCTCAATAGAAAGTTTTTCCTTGTTTGCGGTCATATCCTCTACCACCGCTTTTAAATCGGCAAAGCTTTTAATATCGTCAACCGAGTTGAAGCTTACCTTTTTGTTATCAAGCGCAAAGTATTTGTCTAAGATTTCGGCATTGTAGATAATTCCGTACCCCTCAACAACATAGGGGATAGCGTAAACGCCGTCACCCTCGGAAATGGCAAGAGATTTGTCGGCAAGTGCCTCATAAAGAGCGGTGTTTTTTAAATCCTTGCAGTAGCTTTTCCAGCTGGCGTAGCCCTTGGGGCCGTTTACCTGAAAAATTGTAGGCGCCGATGATTTTGCCATTTCGGATTTCAGGGTTTGCTCATAGGTGCCCGACGCGGCGGTAACAACCTTAAGCTCAACCCCCTTTTCGTTTTTATAGGCGGTGGCAATTTCCCCCCAAGCGGCAGAGCTTTCGGGCTTGAAGTTAAGGTAATAAATGGTCTCACTATCCTCTTTCTTGCACCCTGTAAAGCTAAAAACAGAGCAGATAAAAATTGCCGTAATCACAAAAAAAGATATTGTTTTTTTCATAAAAGTAGCCTCCAAAATTAAAATGTAGTAATAGTTTTGCCAAAAAAACAAAAAAATTTCAAAAAAGACTTGATTTTTATTTAAAGAGGCTGTATAATACTTAGGTGCCAAAAAAAGGCGCACTTAATATGTATGGAGAGATGGCTGAGCTGGTCTAAGGCGCACGACTGGAAATCGTGTTCAGGCTTAAACCCTGACGGGGGTTCGAATCCCCCTCTCTCCGCCAAAAAAGAACGACTCCCACGAGTCGTTCTTTTTTTATCCAAGCCGCAGGCTTGGCATATCATCACCGCACGTAGTGTGGTGCATATCATCAAAAAGCAAACTGCAGTTTACTTTTTGTATCTCATCACGGCAACGCCGTGCATCATTATTCTTGCGGCTTGATGATATACAACACTTCGTGTTGATGATATGCAATTCCTTTCGGAATTGATGATATACAAGGCTTCGCCTTGATTTGTTTCCGCGGAAGTAGTATAATACTATTGAAAGGAGTGTTTCTATGCCGAAAAATTATTTGCTGATATATTCTGAACAGCTTGCGACAGAAACAGAATTGCTTTGTCAAAATATAAAAGCACCATCGAACACTCTTTTTCAAATTCGTAAAAGTTCAAGTAGCATTTATGCAAATATTCGTGAAGCGAAATACGGACAGAGCAAAGCAGATATGCTTTCAAAATTTGAAATTGCTCTAAAGGAATGTAGCGAAACAGAGGGATGGTTACGGTTATTATTCAACACGAATGGTATTGATGACGAGACATACAAAAAACACAGAAATCTCTGCGGTCGTATAAGGCGAATGTTGATTTCAAGCTGTAAAACCTTAAAGGAGAATGCAAAATGAATTTAGCGGACATTTGCAAAGAGTTGCAGAATTGTTTCATAAAAGTTCGTCATTTCACTTTTGTTGAT
Organism: Clostridia bacterium; assembly: GCA_017436225.1. Taxonomy (GTDB): domain Bacteria; phylum Bacillota; class Clostridia; order Oscillospirales; family Acutalibacteraceae; genus UMGS1279. The sequence continues at coordinate 23,181 of JAFSDM010000031.1, forward strand.
GACCAAGAATTGCTTAAAGATGCATTAGATCGGATTAGGGATTATGAAAAATATATCATAGACAAGCAGTTAGGTTCAGAATGTCCCATTCTTGTGTATTGTATAAAAACGCTTTTTGAAATCGCAGCCGAGAACAACAAGAAGAAAATGTATGATTTTGCTGACGCTATACACAATATGCCGGAGATCTATCTTGGCAAGAGAACATACGATTCTTTTTTGCTTGAAATCACATCTTTCTGTGATATATACGGTGATTCGTATTTTAAGTGTCTGTAACGCTACTTTTACTTACTCTTACCTCGATTCTTCTCCGTTTGGTTACTCTTAGGCAAAAGAAAACCACCGATTTCGGTGGTTTTTTTGTTTGACGGTAGGTAAGAAGTAAAAAGTAAAAGGGAATAAGTTTAAGGATAAGGGGGGTGAGAGCCCCCGAAGGGGGTGTACGTCGAAGCAGGCAAAAAACCGCGAAAGGTTTTTTGAACTGTGAAGTCTCGAGCACCGCAAAGCGTTGATTATAAATATAGCTTATGGTATAATCTAACCGATAAATTAGAATTTGACGAGGAGATTACTTATGGAAAAGATATGGAATGAAATGTATGAAGCCGCAAAAGCCGTATTGAATGAGCGGAGAATTTCGGAATATGTCACCTGCGGAGAAGTATCCGCTGCGGTCTGTTCAAAATCAGGAAAGATATATACGGGGGTTTGTATCGACACCTGCTCAACACTTGGCATTTGTGCAGAAAGAAATGCTATTTTTAATATGATTACTAACGGTGAACAGGAAATTGACAAAGTTCTTTGTATTTTGCCCGATGGTTCTAACGGCGCTCCTTGTGGTGCTTGTCGAGAACTTATGGTTCAACTTATGGCAGGAAATTATTATGATATAGAAATTATGCTTGATTATTCCACGGGCAAAACCATAAAACTCGGTGAAATAACTCCTGAATGGTGGATTAAATAAATTCCAATAGGTCGAGCAGATATAAAACTAATATAATTATAAAACATCATTCCTAAACTATTTATGAGTTCGAACAAGTAGCTCAAAAATTCAAAAGGGCATCGAATTTTATCCATTGCTTTGCATTGAATTATTACTGCTTTTATGCTATGCTTGTGCTACAATAGGGACAAAAAATATTTCTATATTGCGTTGCAAGTGATTCAATAAATTTAGTATAGATTGAACTCCTTGATTGTTATATAATAAAATCAAAGAAAGGAGTGTTCGTAATGGTAAATGAAATTTTAGGTGCTAATATAAGAAAATACCGACTTGCATTTAACTGGACACAAGAAAAATTGGCAGATATTTTATGCGTTTCTCATCAAGTAATTAGCAAGTGGGAAAATGGTATTGCAGCCCCTGATATTGCAATTCTGTGTTCATTGACAAGAATTTTTAATGTCTCATTAGATGATTTGTGTGGCGTTTCTCCGAAACAAATTGATGATTTTATAGAAGAAATCGAGAGTACAATTCAAAAAGAAAATACCACATATCAATCTTTGCATACAAAATGGGATGGAATAGAACAACAATTGATACATCATCCAACAAATGATAAACTCTTATTTGTTACATTAAAATTTCTTCGTACTATGCACGATAAAATAGAGACAGATGCTCAAAAAGAGATAGTTAATGCAGAGATTCTTAAAGTTAGTGAAAGAATTTTAGATTTCTCAAGAAACGATTCATATCGCAGTTATGCAAATTATAACCTTGCGGTTTACTATTCAGAGCAAGTGAATCTAAAGCGTAGCAATGAACAGGATATAAAAAACGCAGAAAAATCAAAAGCGTATGCAGATTTAGTTCTGTACAAAGATATGCATAAAAGTTTTTATCATACATTTGGCGCTACGACTTTGCAAGAAGATTTGATAGCAAAAGAAAAAACACTTATTGAAATGATTGATGCAACTAAGAGGGCGTGCGAAAATTTGATTAGATGCTATAAACACCATTTTTCTGATATTGATTATAAAAGTAAATCTTATACAGAACTGTCGCAATTCTTGAATGAAATAGAGGTGTTTTCAAGCAAGTTATCATCACACTGTAAAGACTTTGAAAAGGCAAGGCAGGAATAACCATTATACTTTCGGTTGTTTTACTGCTTAAAAACAAAGTTTTTAACTGCACTTATGCTTGTATTATTTTTAGTTCTGTGGTATGATTATTGTCATACCACAGTTTTTTGTGTTCTAATTTAACACAAGCATATACTAAACCTAAAGGTTGGTGATTTTATGAAGAAATTCAGCCAAGGCAGCATTGAAATTCACACCACTAAGGCAGATGCAATAGATAAATTCAGGCAGATGCAGGGCTATTGCAGAGAAGAGATAAGCGGTGAAAACTCTCTTCTTTTTAAATGCACTAAAAAGGGTAAAATCACCATATTCTGTCAGTCGGCCAGAAAGGGCAGAGCAAATTTGCGGTCCATAAGGCTTTTGGCTACAATCACTGAACAAAATGGCAAAATCTACGCGAACTACCTTACAAGGTTTAGCAGGGCTTATGGCATTGTAAATTCGGTTTTAATAGGAATGGATTTTTTGCTTGCCTTTTTTCTTCTACCCTTTGTTAAGGGATTCGATTTCTCAATCGTTCTAGCGGTATTGCTTTTAAATTTAGCTTTTTTGGGATATAGCATATATGGCAATATTAAAGAAAAAGAAAACCTGCAAAAGGATTCCGAAATAATAGTAAACGAGCTTGAAAAAAGAATTGAAGCAATAAATCTGTGGGATAAATAAATTTGCGGTACTAAAGCACAAATTATATTGTTTAACCGTAGGGAAGGGTCAAGACCCTTCCCTACATTATGTGTCTAAATCAACATTTGCAAAAGAACATAAAATAAAAATCTGCAGGTACGGCATAAAATGCTTTTACCTACAGATTTTTTTTGTTTTATTAAACTCACAGGCTGCCCTTAATTGCGCGGTAGAGGTGCACTATGTTTAAATCCTCCTCCATATCAAGCCCGTGTGAGCCGCAGCCGCCATCTATTTCGTGGCAACCGTGGTCCATAGCAAAGCCCAGCAGGGTGTTGTGGCTTTTCCAGTGCTTTTCTATAAGAGCGGCAAATTCGTTATAGGCGTTTATGTTATGCTCCAGCGCCAATAAAGCCTCTTCGCTTTCGGGGCCGAACTTATGCATGGTGCTATCGTAATTGCCGTTATAAAGGGCAATAAAATCATATTCATCCTGAATAATCAGCTCTTTTGCCTTTCTATTCGCCTCATCAATGGTGTCAAAAATAAAATAATCCATTTTTCTGTTTAAAAATATAAGCGACATACTGTCCTTACCCGTTGAAATAATCGCAACCTTTTTACCGCCCTTAATAAGCGAATCAAAAATGGTTTCAATGGTTATTACCGGCTTTACATAGCCTTTTATACCGTGTATTTCGGGCTTAACGCCTGTGTACATTGTACCAAAGCAAACGGGCGTTACCGATGGCATAACGGTGCAAAAGGGGAGCTTTAAATCGGTGGGCTTTATAATAGGGGTGAACATATTATAATATTTTTCAAAAATCCACTGGGCAATAGCATCGGGATTATACATAAAAATTCGGTCGGCTTTTTCGTTTTTAAAGGAGGCATCAAGGTATTTTATAAGGTCTTGATTTGCCTCTGCCGCAAGGCTTGGGGGCAGCACTCCGATTGCATATGCCAATCCGCCGCACAGACTGTCAAGCGAGGTTTTGTTTATCATAATTAAAACTCCTTTACCGCACGGGTTTTTCTTTTAAAATAGTTTTGAATATCGTTTTTAATTTCATCTGTAATTTCTAAAGAAAGCGGTATTTCATCTGCATTTGCGAAAATTTCCGTAAATTTAGCTATCAGCTTAATATCGGTTAAAAGGGTTTTTGCCGATACCATTTCGGCGGTGTCGTAGCGTGTGTGAATGGTATGTGTGCCGTCCATGGTGTTTCGCGCAAAGGAAATAGCAGGAACGCCTGCGCGAATAAAGGAATTGGAATCGCTGGAGCGTATTTTGTACTTAACCTCTGCCGCTACGCGCTGCTTTTTAAAGAACTTGGTCATAAAATCTGCCATTTGCTCATTAATGCAGGAAAAAGCGGTAAACACCCCCATAAACGAGCCAACCATATCTAAATTAACGTTTAATAGGGTGTGTTCAAGCTCGGCTTTATGCATAGCGCAGTATTCCTCCGAGCCAAGCAGTCCGCGTTCCTCACTTCCGCACCATAAAAAGCGTATGCTACGCCTGGGGCGATTGGCGGAAAAATATTCTGCAAGACCTAACAGCGCAATACAGCTTGACATATTGTCATAAGCGCCGATGGAGAGGGAGGAGGAGTCGTAATGGGCGGAGAAAATTATGGTTTCCTCACTTTCGCCCTCAATATCTAGTATAACGTTGTGCGACTCGCCTATATAATGGCTCTGCTGGGTGGTAATTTCGGCAAATTTCGAGTTAGCTTTTACAAGCGCCATAGCATCTTTAACGTTAATGTTTATAATGGGAGGGCGGTTTTCCGCTTTATGCTCAAAGCAAATTTCTTTTTGCTCAATATCGGTATCTCTATAGCAAATATTTCCGTTATAGGTAATAATTCCCAAAGCGTTATTTTCGGTAAGCTTATCATAAATGGAGAAGGTTAGCCTGCCACCCAAAAGAACGATTTTATCCTTGCATTTTTTAAGTGAGGCGGAGCTTAGGTTGTTAAGGTAGTAAAAACCTGCCGCAACCGTTTTACTTTCCGAACCGTTAAAGGCGCGGCAAGGGATTTCTCTGCCGTCTACCACAAGCCTTGCGGTTTTTGTTTCGTACATAGTAATGGGGAAAGCCTCAATCCTAGCTTCAAGACCCATTTCGGCGCAAAGGGATTTTATGTATTCGGCGCAGGCTAGCTCCTCTTTGGTTCCGCCCGTTCTTATATAAGCGGTGTCTTTAAAAATTTTATTAATCATTTTACAGTTCATTTTAAATGCCACCTCGTTTAGATATAAGCTTTCATTTATTTTAATATACCACAAAATATTCAAAGTCGCAATAATTTATTGATTTTTGCGAAATTTTGTTTTTTAAAAAAAATTGCCAAGATTGCAAAATTTGCTATTGACTTTTTGAAGCAGATGGTATAGAATAGTATGGTCAACAAAATAAGCCGCTGTGGTGGAATAGGCAGACACAAGGGACTTAAAATCCCTCGGTAGCAATATCGTGCCGGTTCAAGTCCGGCCAGCGGCACCAAAAAATAAGACAGTCTTCGGACTGTCTTATTTTTTATCCAATCCGAAGGATTGGTATGTAATCTCGCGTAGCGAGGATGTAATCACGCGTAGCGTGTATGGCATCACCGCAGGTGTATTTTCTTCGGATTGATTACATACCACCTACGGTGGATTACATACATTTCTTCGAAATGATTACATCCAACACTTCGTGTTGATTTCATACAATGCTCCGCATTGATTTATTATCGCTTTTATGCTATACTAAACCCAAGGCGGTGATGTGAGTGGACAAAAAATATATTGCGTTTAATACACATTTAATTCTTTGTTTTGTTCTTTTTCTTATCTTTATCAGTCTTTCTATAGGTTGTGCAATAGAAAGAGATATTGGCTTGAGTATTATGTTTGGGATTTTCGTTTTACTACCTGTGTTTGTGTTTGCAATTTCACCGTTTTATTTCGTTTTTTCTGATGAATGTGTTGAAATTGTTTATAAATTTGGTCGAAGAGAAAAAATTAAATGGAGCGATATAAGAAACATCTCACTAATGGGTAGTTGGATTGGTGCTGGTGGCGGATTGCCGCACTATGTAATTGCCTATCCTAAAAAAGAAAAAAGACTGTTTTTTGTGGTTGGAGAAATTCAAAAAACAAGAAAAACTAAAAGGCTCATAGAAAAGTATTATAAAAAGAAAATTGTATAGAAAATCAGGTTTTTCGACCGGTTCCATTTTGAGTGTCGATCCCAAAAATCCCGTTCACGAAAGTGGGCGGGATTTTTACTTCTTACCTCTTGCTTCTTCACTCTTACCTCAACCAAAATTCCTAACGGGATTTTTGGGAAGTAATAAGTAATAGGTAATAAGTATTGCGGCTTCACCGCTTTTATGTTATAATACACCAAAAGGTCGGTGGTACTATGAATTTACAAGAAATTAAAAACAAGCTTTTATCTGATTACAAATACCGAATTGAGTTGCACGCCCACACGGCGCCTGTAAGCATTTGCAGCGAAGTTTCGCCAAAAGAGCTTGTTGAAATCTACAAAGGGCAGGGCTTTGATGCCGTCGTGATAACCAATCATTTTAAATATTTAGCCGATGGTGCCGATAAGGAAAAATATATAAACGATTATGTTGCCGCCTTTGAAGAAACTCAAAAAATCGGCGAAGAGGCAGGTCTTAAGGTTTACCTTGGCACAGAAATCAGGTTTACCGAGAATAGCAATGAATATTTAATTTTTGGAGTAACCAAGGATATGCTTTGGGAAATTTACGATTTTTTGCCAAACGGCATTGAAAATTTCAGAAAAAATTATTCTATGCCTGAAAGCCTGTTTATTCAAGCGCACCCTATGAGAAACGGTATGCAGAGCGTTGACCCCAGCCTTTTAGATGGGGTAGAGGTTTTTAATATGCATCCAAACCATAACTCGCGCGTGGGACTTGTTTCAAAATATGCCAAAGAAAACGGCTTTACCATTATAACATCAGGCTCAGATTTCCACCACAAAAACCAAAGCCACGAGGGTGTATCGGCAATGAGGTGCGCCGCTTTGCCGAAGGACTCTTTTGAACTTGCCAAAATTCTAAAAAGCGGAGATTATTTGCTTGAAGTAGGCGGAAATAATATCATATTCCCATAAAATCTATCTAATACCACTTGGTTTTTATATGTTTTTTGGAATAAAAAAGCTTCTTGAGGAATTACTCAAGAAGCTTTTTAGTTTGTAAAGGTTTTTGAATAGGGAACGACTTGTGTTGTCGTTCCAAATTGGGTTTGTACATTTTTTGCTATAATTTTGCCTTAAAACCTCAAACGTTCAGGACGCGGGGTATAAGCTACGCCGCATCCACAAATTTATTCGTAAAAAACCGGTCAAGGACCGGCGGTCAGGGAAAATTTGCCTTAAAACCTCAAACGTTCAGGACGCGGAGTGAGACTAAGGCGGTGATAAAAACTATCCCGTAATAAACCGGTCAAGGACCGGCGGTCAGGGAGTGGTGGAGCCGAAACCACCGTTGCGAATACCGTCGGTTTCGTCATCTACCGTAATGCCGAAAGGCATAAATATACCCTGCGCAAAGCCCTGCCCCGCCGTAACCGATACGGTTTTTTCATTGTGGCAGTTGGTCATTCGCACCATAATGTGCCCCTCATTGTCGGAATAGAAATAGTCACTGTCTATAACGCCTACGGTGTTGTTAAGGGTTAAGCGGAACTTAAAGCCTAAACCACTGCGTGGGTAAATAAGCAGTACGTAGCCGTTTTCAATTTCAGCTCTTATGCCTGTGGGAATGGTAATTTCCTCACCCGGCGCAAGCGTAAAATCAAAAGGTGCGTAGAAATCGTATCCCGCCGAGCCTACAGTTGCTCTGTGAGGCGATTTTATATTTTCGTAGCACTCCTTTGTTGCCGCAGAATAAGCGGAACAAAATTGTTCGTAACTAACCTTGTGAAATTTAGCAATTCTTTCCATAAATATCCCCTTTTAAATACGGATGGTTTCGCCTGCGGGTATTTTTATAACCTTACCCGAATCGGGCTGCCAGTTTGCATTTACAAGCGCCCAAAAATCAAAGCGAGTGGGATTGTAAATTGTGTTGCCGTCAGCCGAGAAAACAAGCTCTTTAAAGGCTTCTACATATTCATAAATTTCCATATTAGTAGCAAACCAAATACCCTCTTCTTTGGTTGCCTTTTCTAAAAGCTGTTCAATAAGTTCCCAGTTGTTATTGTTGTCAAACTCATAAGTGTGACCCCAAACGTACATTAACTTTGGAGCCTGCCATGGTTTTACGTTACCCATAAATTCATCAAAAAGTTCAAGAGACGCATTGTGGTGACAGGTGGGATGCCACTCAAGCCATTTTTCAGGCAGAGCGAAGGCTTTTGTGGATTTTGTTGTTCGGGCATATACAATATCAGCCGCCTTTAAAGCCGCTTCGCTGGTAGCGTTAAAAGGGCCGTAAGGGTAGGCAAAGCCGCGAACAATTTTATCGGTTATGGCTTCACTGGCATTGCGGTTTTTCATAATATCATTTGTAAGGTTTGCCATAGGTAGAGCATTGTAATAAGGATGTGTGTGACCGTGACAAGCAATTTCACAAAGCGGATTTTCGGCAATTTCCTTAAGCTGACTTTTCTTAAGGCGATTATCAGGCTCGTTGCCGTCATCGTAAAAAGCGGTGTTAATGTTAAAGGTGCATTTAACACCGTATTTGTTTAAAAGCTCTACAAGTCTTAAATCTGCGGGAATACCGTCATCATAACTAAAGGTCATAGCACGGCTTTTACCATTTGGAAAACGCAAATTAAACGAATACATAATTTTTTCTCCTTATGATAAGTATTCTAACAAGCTTACTGTTTCGCCTGCGGGAATTTTTATGGTGGGTATGGGCGCTTTTCTCACATTCTTTGTACAAATACCGGCCCATAAATCTATTTTAGTGGGATTATAAGCCTTGGTGCCGTCAGCCGATAAAACAAGGCGATTAAAGGCGTTTACATACTCATAAATCTCCATATTGGTGGCAAACCAAATGTCAGGGTTAGAGTGGCAATTTTCCAAAAGATTTTCTATAAGCTCCCAGTTGTTTTCACGTTCAAATTCAAAACTGTGACCCCAAACGGACATAAGGCAAGGGGCAGCGACGGTTTCCTTAAGCTCGGCGAATTTTTCAAAAACTAGGTTAGCATCTTTGTGGTGACAGGTGGGAACCCATTTGTACCAGTTTTGGGGCAGAGCAAAAGAATTTGAAGGTTCAGCCGACGCCGTTCTCACGTAAGCAATATCTGCCGCTTTTAAGGCGGTTTCGCTTACATCATTGGTGGCTGAAACGCTTGGGTAGGCAAAGCCGCGAATTATTTTGCCCGTTATACGCTCAAGCTCCTTGCGGTTTGTGATAAGGTCGCTTGTAGCAGCGGCTTGCGGAAGACTTGCGTAGTATGGATGCGCGTGACCGTGACAGGCAATTTCAAATTGCGGGTCGGCAGAAATTTCACGAAGCTCATCGGCAGTCAGGTGCCCTTCGGGTATAACAAGAGTGTCTGTCGGATTATATTCTCCAAAATGACTAGAGTTATAGTTAAAGGTAGCCTTCACGCCATATTTTTTAAAAAGATTTATGAGTTTTTTATCCTCTACAACGCCGTCATCATAACTGAAGGTCATGGCTTTAATTTTACCTTCAGGGAAGCGTAAAACACAAGCTTTCATTTTAAAATCTCCTTATTTAAAATTAAAGATGCAATTCTACCGTTTCACTGGGAGCGAGTTCAATAATTTTACCTGCGCCGGTTTTCTTGTTACCGTCTAAAACGCCCCAAAGGGTGTAGGCGGTAGGGTTGTGAACGAAGGAGCCATCGGCAGAGAAAACAAGCTGCTTAAAGGCGTTTACGTAGTTGTAAATTTCCATATTGGTGGCGTACCAAATATCTGTGGTCTTAGAGCATTCTTCCAAAAGACCTTCAATAAGCTCCCAGTTGTTTTGGCGGTCAAATTCATAAGAATGACCCCAAACGTACATAATCATTGGTTTAATTCCGGGAAGGTCGCCTTTAAAAATTTCAAAAAGCTCGGGCGCCTCATTGTGGTGGCAGGAAGGCTCCCATCTGTGCCAGTTTTCAGGAATGAAGAAGTTTTTAAGGTTGTTGGCAAGACGGGCGTAAACAATGCCTGTGCTTTTTAAGCTAAGTTCGCTTGTGTCATTGTATGCAGAAAGGCTTGGATAGGCAAAGCCACGTACCATTTTGCCTGTTTGCTTTTCTAAGAATTTGCGGTTTATCATCATATCATCGGTAACTGCCGCCTGTGGCATAAAGGTGTAAAGGGGATGAACGTGACCGTGACATGCAATTTCAAAATTCTCATCATCGGAAATAGCCTTTAACTCTTCAAGAGAAAGGTAGCCTTCAGGCGCGTCAGTTTTTCTGTACATATGCGAGTTAACGTTAAAGGTAGCCTTAACGCCGTGCTTTTTCATAAGCTGTGAAAGGCGAACGTCCTGCATAACACCGTCATCATAGCTAAAGGTCATAGCCTTTTTAAATCCGCCCGGAAAACGTAAAACAAAGCTTCTCAAAAAACTCACTCCTTAAAAAACTGTGTTATTTAAAATATTTTAGGCTCGTATTTGTTGCTTGTTCTGCCGTGATTGTAAAGCTTACGGTTGTCAAGACCAAAAATTCTGCCGGTGGTTTCACCCGATTTAACGGCTTCGGTAGCCTCGCAAATTTCAAAAACGGTCGCATCCATTACGTCAAGCTGACTAAGTAGCTCGGCTTCTAAAAACTGTGGAAGAACTGCCGCGCCAAATTCGGGATTACCGTGATGGGAAATAAGCATATGAGCAAGAAGCATAGGAACTTCAGATGTAATACCAAGCTTTTCGGCGGTTTTTTCTACCGTAACGGCACCGCCCACCAAATGCCCAACAAGGTTGCCTTTTGGACTATAGCCTGATACAAGCCCCGTTGAATTAAGCTCAAATTCTTCAATCTTGCCAATGTCGTGCAAAATGGCACCCGCCAAAAGAAGCTCTTTGTCGGCGAATGGGTAGATTTTGCAAACTGCTTCGGCAAGGCGAACAATGGAAAGGGTGTGACAGAGCAGTCCGCCTCTTGCGGCGTGATGCATTTTAAATGCGGCAGGCCAGTAGAGCATCTGCTCCTTTTTTTCACACAAAATGGTGGTGACAATGGCTTTCAAATCGGGGTCGGAAAATGCGTTTGCAATGTTGTAAAGCGCCTGCCACATATCCTCCTCCGAAAATCCCATAGAGGGTATAAAATCGTTAATATTAACGTTATCCTCGGGAACAACATGGCGAATACGCTCAATTCTGAACTGATTTACCCCCCTGTACTCTGAAACCGTGCCGCGCACCTTAACAAGATTACCAGACTCAAAACTGCCGTGAATGGCTTCGGAATAATCCCAAAGCTTGGCGTTCATTTCGCCTGTTTTATTAGAAATGGTAGCATCTAAATAAAAACCGCCCTTGGCAGAGGTTTTTTTCTCAACCGTTTTAAGTAAAACATAGGCATCTACGCTACCGTTTGGAGTAATACTGTCAAAATTCAAAATAATCGCTCCCTAAAAAGAAGTTATATATGTATTAATTATACATTTAATATAGTATTATTGCAACAATAAATTAAATAAATATTGATTTTTTCATATCTTTATATTAGAATAGTAAATGCTTAAGCTTTTGAAAGGAAGTTGTTGCTTTGGGAATTATTGAACAGCTTAGTATGGCTATCGCCCTTGCTATGGATGCCTTTGCAGTTTCAATTTGCAAGGGTCTTACCGTAAAAAAAATAAAGCCCCGCAATCTTTTAATAACAGGACTTTATTTTGGCGGATTTCAGGCTTTAATGCCGTTTATCGGTTATTTGTTGGCAAAAAGCTTCAGGTCTTACGTTGAGGCGGTCGACCATTGGATAGCCTTTGCTTTACTAGTTATTATAGGCGCAAATATGATAAAGGAAGCCCTTTCAAAAGAGGAAGAAACCCATACTGATGACTTTTCCTTTAAGGCTATGTTCCCGCTTGCAATAGCAACAAGCATAGATGCTTTAGCAGTTGGTGTAACACTTGCCTTTTTAAAGGATATTGGTACAGCAGATGTTTACATAACAATTGCTTTAATAGGTGTAATAACCTTTATGCTTTCTGCCGTTGGCGTTTGGTTTGGCAGAAAGGTTGGCTGCAAATTCAAATCAAAGGCAGAGTTTGCAGGCGGTGCAATTTTAATTATTATGGGCACTAAAATTCTTTTAGAGCACCTAGGCGTTATAAGCTTTTAAATATTTGCAGTTTAGCTCGTCTTTTTAAGACGGGCTTTTTTATATCCTGCCTGTGAGATGAGTGTTTTTGATCGGAGTATAGCTTCGGCGGTAGAAAATAGCAAGCCTGTTGTACTTTTCACTAAAAAGAGCAGAATAGGCGTTGGCTACCTCTAAATTCATTTCATTAAGAGAAAGCATCCAAAAGACATAATAAACATAAAGCAAAATATGCTCCTCGTTTAAAAGTAAAGCCGCATGAGCGTCGGTGTTAAAGTTGAGCGGAGCGGTGCGAACAGAAATTCCGCAAGGCGAAAAAATTTCGCAAGCTAGCTTATGCTCAAGGTCGTTTACTATTCTGCAAACCTCATAAAGCTCTACTTCGGGGAAGCGTTCCTTAACCGCGGCGTCAATATCTAAAAGTTTCATTTTAATTCCTGCTTTCGTATTAAGCGGTTAGCTAACGCTTTTTTCATAATCTGCTTGAAGCTTTTCAACAAGCGAGGCAACATACTCATCCTGAGCGAGTGAGTTTCTAAGTACCTCTTCAACAAAGCGGGGAACGGTAACCTCAACACCGCGTTTAATTAAAAATGAACGGTCGTTAACCGAAACGTAAACGTCATCACGGTATTTGGCGTTATCCTTAAAAAGCTTTATGGTAACGTTTTCGTTCATATAAGCCTCGTTAGCCTTTATACCTTCGCTTATTGCCATTTCAGCATTTTCTTTTTCGTTTAAAGCTGCCTTAAGTCTTGCAATTTCCTTTTCAAGTGCAGCAGTATTTTTTGTTTCTGCCATTAGTAAAATTCCTCCAATAAAGTTATTTCTAAGGTAAAGGGGGCATAGCTAATGCCCCCCGAAGCAGATAAAAATCTAATTAGTTAGCGTATTCATCTGCAAAGCTGGAACAGGATTCAATACGAATCATATAGTTTTCAACCAAACGCTCGGCTGTTTTTGTAGCCTTCCAGCCTGCGGAAGCTCGTTGGTTAAGCGGGTCGGCAGTACCGGCAGAGCCTAACTGTTTTACAATGTGCTCCAAACCGCCGTTTTCAAGCTCGGTTACACCGTAGGCGTTAGCGCCAAGAACAAGGGTGGAATAAACGGGAGCACCATCTTGAGCTGCCTCACCGGGATAAATAATGTCGTCCTCTTTTATAGAGATAGCTTCATCAAGTGTGATGTTGTCAAGAAGACCGACTTCGGTTTCGGCATTTACAATTTTGCGTACCTGACCGTTAATAATAATTGTTCTGCCTATAATAGACTGTAAGTTTTCACTACCAATTCTTTCTCGAATATCAATGACGTTATCACTGCATTGAAAAGCAGTTAGCGTACGGCGGTTTGGCAAAAGGTCGGGAGCACGAAAAATTTTCGCCTCGCTCGATTCTACAAAACGCACGTTGCCGATTTTACCAACCTCGCCGTTAAAAAGGTTTTCGGGAGCCGCATATTTATGGGCGTCCATCCATTCTGCGGATTTCATAAGGTCGTAAGCAACGTAGGGGTGAATAATGGCAACGAAGCTGCCGTTAATGGTTTTTGCAAGGTTGTTTTTAAGCTTTGCGGCGGCGCGTAAAATAAGGTCTACGCTAAGGGTTGCATCGCTTGTTAGGGATGAACGTGAATTAACCTTAGTGACAACGCCGTCTTTAATAATCGGTGCGTACATAACATTGGTACCGCCGTTTAAAACTTCCCTTGTAACGGTGTCTAAGGTTCTGCCTGCCTGATCACCCAAAATTTCGGTAGCCTGAACCATATTGGTGTCAATAGCGGTAAGCTCAAGCATATCGGGAATACCTACCCAACCGCCGTACTGTGCAACGGTTGAAGTAACGGTAGAAACCTTAAGCTCCTGACCGTCGGGAGTGATACCCTCGGTAAGGGGAACGGTAGCCTTTGGAAGAGGTGAATATTTTCTAAACTCAATGGTCTTACCGTTGCCCTTTGGAATGGGGTGCTTCTGACCGAATTGGTCGTGTACAAGGTTTTCGTTTGCGTTGTCACAAAGGTAGTCCTTGTAGTAAGTTTTCATATCGTTAGAAAGGGTTTGTTCGTTGTTATTAACTTGACTCATAATTCTATTTCTCCTTTAAAATTCAATTTCTTCGCCCATTAAGGCCTTTTTTGCAAGCTCCCTTCGTTTTTGGGGTGTAAGACTGCTTACTGAAGTCTTGGCAATATAGCCCTTCCCCAATAGAGCAGATTCGCTTGGCCTTGCCGATTTTTGGCGAATACTATCGGCAATCTGCTTTGCCGCAAGCTCGGCACCGTAACGCATCGAGGAGTCCATAAATTCATTAAGGTGGAGGACACGATATGCTGTATCACGGTCTACGCCCGCCTTTAAAAGATTTTCAAAGGCAGGGCTGTTTTCTGTGGCAGAGCCATCACCGTTTTGGTTAATTTCGGCAGAAGCATCACAACCGGTTTCAGCGGCTTCGCCGTTTGCCGATTTATTTTCGGCGTTTTTTTGCTCTTTAAAGCGTTTGTTAATAATGCTCTGTACCTTGTTGGCAAAAGCATCCTTGTAGGGCCCTTTTATAAGCTCTTCAAATTCCAAGTCCGAAGTGGAGCTTTGATTTTCCTTTTCGGGCTTTTCATTTTCGGCATCGGCAGAAATTTCTTTCTTTAGGCTGTCACCGTTTGAACTTATGTTGATTTTTTGACTTGCTGAAGAAGTGTTTTCCTCACCGATTTGGTTGCCGTTTAAATTTTCAGTTTCTTTTTGCACAAAAATTTCTCCTTTCATCGTCTTTCCGAAGTGTCATACCGCCCTTGGTGGCGCCGTGTCGGGGACTAAAAAGCTTTGTTTTTGCCCGACTTCCAAGCAGCGTGGCTATATTATAGCAAGACTTAAAAAATTTTTCTCCCCCCTAAAAAACCGCCCTTTAAAAGAGCGGTTTTTTATCAAATCCGAAGGACTTTGATGTAATCTCGCGTAAGCGAGTATGTAATCAGTTCGCTTTGCGAACTGTATGTTATCAAAGCGCAAGCTTTGTATTTTTCTTACCTTCGGATTGATTACATACATTTCTTTGTGTTGATTATATACCGACTTTGTCGGATTACATACAACGCTCCGCATTGATTTTTCGCCGCTTTTATGCTATGGTTGTGCTACAACAGGGACAAGAAATATCTTGTCATAATAGCAACCAAAAATGCGTAGCGACAAATGATGTTTTTCTATTATCGCATCTTAGTAGAAGTCTATTTGGGTTTTTAACATTGAATATATAAATTTCAATCAACAGTTGTATTTGAAACAACTATTTGATAATTGTTTTCTGCGGATGTTTTGATATAATATAATCACACCGGTGGAAATAATATGGAGGTGCAATTATGCAACTGAATTTAGGAACTAAAATACGTGAACTACGTCGTCGTGACGGAATAACGCAAGAAGCTCTTGCAGAGGTTCTGGGAGTTACCTCACAGGCAGTTTCCCGCTGGGAAGCAAATGGAAGTTATCCCGATATGGAAATGGTTCCTTCGATAGCTAACTATTTCGGAGTTTCAATTGATGAACTGTTTGGATACCATAACGATCGAGATACAAAAATTAACAAAATAATTGAAAAGATTGATTCGTACAACATCAAAAGTCGCGGAGATGACGGCTGGGTAGAGGAATGTGTTTTGATATTAAGAGAAAGTCTTGCGGAATTTCCACAAAACGAAAGGCTTTTGATTACTCTTGCTGAGGTATTATCAGAAGCCGGTTGGCGTACACATAAAGAGTGGCTTTATTATGACGATGAAGGATTTATTCAACATAATTATGACCATCACAAAAGAAATGACTATTGGTCAGAGGCTGTGAAAATTTGTGAAAATCTTATAAATAACGCTTCTGATAACACGATCGTTACAAAAGCAATTAAAATTCTTGTGTTGTTATATAGAAATTTCGGCGAAAACGATAAAGCTGTTAATTATGCAAAGAGAATGCCTTCCCTAAAAAACTGCAGAGAGGTTTTGCTCGCATCAGCAACTGAAGGAAAACAAGAGGCGAAGTTTATCGGTGAATTTTTGCTAAAGTCAGCGCAAGAATTTTCGGAGCAACTTGTTTATGGCTTAATTACAAACCGCAATCATTATAATAGTGATATGCCTATTGAAAAGGTAAAAGGAGCTATATCACTCTTTTATTTGATCTGCGATGACGGTAATATGGGACCTTATCATGGTTGTATTATAAAGCTTTATCTTTATCTTTCAAGATTGCAATGGGAACGTGGATATCACGATGATTCGTTTACTGCTCTAGATGAGGCACTTAAGCATGCAAAAGCACTTGAGGTTTTGTATGATGGAGAAGAACACACGTTTACTGCTCCATTGGTCTCCTTCGTAAAATTCCAGTTGGAAAAAACAAACCAACAGATAGCCAAATTATTGCCTGATGACTGGCCCTTTTGGTGCAATCCTGATTATAGCGAAGTCGAAAAAGAGATAAAGGAAGATCCTCGTTGGAAAGACTGGGTCGCCAAGACCAGAGCATAAAATTTCGTACCAATTCGGGCGGTATATATACTTTTGTTTGGGGTAAGGCAGGAATAGCCGTCATACTTTTGGCAAGTTTACCGCTTAAAAACAGAGTTTTTAACTGTATTTTCTTTGGTATGTTTTTGGGTGTGTCGGTATGATTTTTGTCATACCATCAAAAATAGGGTTATCTCGTAATATCGGGATAACTCTATTTGCATATATAACTTGAAAATCTTGATAAAAAATGTTATATTAAATACAAGAAAATGCTTGTTGTTATGCGTAAATTTCAACTTGTGGAAATGACTTCCACAAGTTGAAAACAGGAGCCTCCACTTGTCAGGGAGGTGATTTGTCCCTTATTTAACACAAGCATACACTGCACCTAGGAGGGTGATTTTATGAAATTAGTAAAAAGAATTTTGGTAATATTATTAATTGTTATAGTTACTTTACCTATTGCTTCGTATATTGGCATTGTTATTACAAATAACGTAATTGCCAATAATATTGAAAAAGATTTAATTGCTTATGAGTTGCCACCAAACACAAAATTGGTAGATTCCGTTTCGGTGGCGGCTAAGCTTACAGGTAGCGGAAACGGTATGCAATATATGGGTGCTATTCTTGTTGAAAGTATATTAAGCGAAGAAGAATTAAAGGAACATTACAGTTCTAGCTTCGATTATATTGAGGTAAGCCAACAAGAAACGCCGAAGCTTGATTTTATTCAAAGCGTGTATTTTAATGCAGACATAGAGTCGGAAGATAAAACCTACTATTCAATAATCTGTTGGGATGATAATAGAAGAGAAATGTTTGGAGATTTACTTTGCGAATTGCTTGATTTCGATATCAGAGGGCATTAAGGCAAAAAACGTAAGCAAAATCGGTGTTTTTTCTTCAAACTATTAAAATTAAATCAAGTATAAAAACACTTCCTTTTGAACAAAATATTTCAAAAAGGAAGTGTTTATTTTGCCAAACAAATACAGTGAACTTACCGCACAGGTAGATTTAAGACTTTGCCCCCAAAAAAGCTTTGACATAATTAAAAGGGAACTTATAATAGGCTCTAAATCGGCAGCCATTTACTTTGTGGACGGCTTTATTAAGGATGAGGTTTTTGAAAGAATACTTGAATTTATGTTAAAAATAACCCCCGAACAGCTAAGCACCACTAAAACCGCCAAGGAGTTTTCCGAGCGGTTTTTGCCCTATGTAGAGGTGGACGAGTCGGATGATATTAATACGGTTTGCACCGCCATTTTATCGGGTGCCACCGTGCTTTTGATAGATTCGGTAGAGGGCTACCTTATAGTAGATACAAGAACCTACCCCGTAAGGTCGGTTAGTGAGCCCGAAAAGGATAAAACAATGCGCGGCTCAAAGGATGGCTTTGTAGAAACCCTTATTTTTAACACCGCTATGATTCGCCGTAGGGTGAGAGATTATAATCTTAGAATGGAATATTATCAGGTAGGCGAGTCCTCAAAGGTGGATGTGGCTATCTGCTTTTTAGAGGGAAAGTGCAATAAAAAATCTCTTGAGGTGTTAAGAAAAAGAATAAAATCGGTAAATCTTAAGGGAATTTCTATGACTCAGCAAGCCTTGGCAGAGGTTATTTGCCCCACCTTCTTTTTAAACCCATTCCCCAAAATCAAGTACACCGAGCGTCCCGACTATGCAAGTGCCTGTCTTTTGGAGGGCAGAGTGCTTTTGATAATGGATAACGCCCCCACCGTTATGATTTTTCCCACAAGCTTTGCCGACTTCACAAAGGAGGCAAACGACTACTATTTTCCACCCCTTACGGCAAGCTATATAAGAATTACAAGGCATTTAATTTCTATAATCACTGTGATTTTAACGCCGCTTTTTTTACTGCTTGTGAATAACCCCGCCTATATACCCGATTGGCTTTCTTTTATACGGCTGGACCAGACCCCCGTAATACCCATTTTTATTCAGCTTTTAATACTTGAATTTGTTATAGACGGACTTAGAATAGCGTCACTGAACACCCCCGATAATCTCTCAAGCTCAATGAGTATAATAGGCGGACTTCTGCTTTCGGAATTTGCCATAAATGCGGGTTGGTTTGAAGCCGAATGTATACTCTATATGGCGTTTGTAGCCATCGCGGGCTTTTCTCAGCCAAGCTTTGAAATGGGCTACGCCCAAAAATTCATTAGAATAATGCTGCTTTTTGCTACCGAATTTTTAGGTGTTTTCGGCTTTTTCGGCGGAATTATTTTAAGCATTTTAACAATGGCGCTTACCAAAACTCTCACGGGCAGAAACTATCTTTACCCCATTATCCCCTTTAATTTAAAGGACTTTTCAAGACTTTTTGTTCGCCCCGAAATCAAGGAATAAATTTTAAAATTAAAGTAAGGCAAAGTTATATTTTTATTTTTCTAACGTATTGCTAGAGATAAAAAAATATGCTATAATTAACTTTAATAAAGTTTGTGGCAAAGGGGCTTTGCTTGTGCTGGAAAAACTTGGATATATTGTAAATATAGGCGAACAGATGCTTTTATCGGGCGCTGAGGTGCACCGTGTGGAAGAAAGCATAAACCGTATGGGGTATGCCTTGGGTGCTAAAAGGGTAGACGTTTTTATTATTACAAGCAGTATGGTTGTTACCTTCCATTTGGAAAACGGCGAAACCTATACCCAAACCCGAAGAATACTTTCGGCTAGTACCGACTATGAAAAATTACACAGGCTTAACGATCTTTCGCGTAATATCTGCTCGGGCGAATTAACCTCAGAAGATATTAAAAATAAGCTTAGTGAAATCTCCGCACTTAAATGCTTTCCCGTATGGGTGGAGGTGCTTTGCTACGCCGTAATAGCGGGGGCGTTTACCCTGTTTTTTGGCGGCGGCATTTTAGAGGCGGCTTTTTCCTTCGCCATAGGCGCCGTTTTAAGAACGGTTATTTACTTTTGCGACAAAATAAACTCAAACAAAATATTTTCAAAGTTTGTGTCATCGGCTACAATTACCCTTCTTGCCTTTGCTTTGGTAAGGCTTAAGCTTATTCCAAGCGCCGATACCGTTATAATCGGAAATATTATGACCCTTATTCCCGGCATTGGTCTTACCAACGCCTTAAGAGATTTGTTTACGGGGGATAGCATTGCAGGTCTTTTGCGATTTATTGAGGTGTTTTTAATAGCCCTTGCAATTGCGGCAGGTTACTTTATAGTAGTAATTTTGGGAGGTATGCCCGTATGACAAACAATGAAATTTTGCAAATTATAGCAGGGTTTGTAGGGTCGTTAGGCTTTGGAATTTTGTTTAATATCCGTGGCAAAAGGCTTATTTTTGCGGCGGTGGGCGGTCTTATTTCCTGGGGATTATTTGTTGTTTTTAATAAGGCTTTTTCAAATGAGGTTATATGCTACTTTTTGGTGGCGGCTATAGTTTCTTTATATGCCGAAATTTCCGCAAGATTTTTAAAAACACCAACCACCACCTTTATTACAACCTCTTTAATACCGCTTATTCCCGGCAGCTCACTTTATTACACAATGAACTCTGCCTTCATAGGCGGATTTGAAACCTTTGTTCAAAAGGCAATTGTAACCCTGCAACTTGCGGCGGCTTTGGCTCTTGGCGTTATACTTTCTGCCGCTTTTGCTAAAATATTTTTCAAAAAAGCGCCAATTATCACCAAAACGGAGGAATAATTTTGTTTGATATTAAGCTGTCAGCCCATTTGGCAGAGCTTTCAAAGCTAAGCTTTACCGAAACCGAGCTTTATGAAGTTACAAAAGAAATGAATGAAATTGTATCCCTTATGGATGCCGTTTCGGATTTTACCGCAACCGAAGCCTTAAATACTGCAGCTGCAGTGGGGCTTGACCAAATAAGAGCCGACGTTAAGTGCGACTCTACCCCCAGAAGCGAGATTTTAAAAAATGCCGCCAAAAGCGAAAAAAATGCCTTTGCGGTGCCTAAGGTGGTGTAGCGTATGAGTTTAAAGGAGCTTATAAAAACCGCTACACTTAAAGAGCTTTCCAACCGTCTTAAAAATAAAGATTTTTCATCGGTAGAGCTCACTGCGGCATATTTGGAAAGAGCAAAAGAATTAAACCAAAAAACAAACGCCTTTATAACCTTTAATGAGGCGGAAGCGCTAAAAGAAGCAAAAAAAGCCGATGAGCAAATAGCAAAGGGCGAAGCCCAAACCCTTACAGGCACACCCATAGCTGTTAAGGATAATATAAGCACAAAAAACCTTAAAACCACCTGCGCATCTAAAATGCTTGAAAACAACACTCCAATTTTTGATGCCACTGTAGTTTTAAAGCTTAAAGAGCAATCGGCAGTTATTTTGGGCAAAACAAATATGGATGAATTTGCAATGGGCAGCACTAGTGAAACCTCCTATTTTGGAGCGGTTCGTAACCCTTACGATTTGTCAGCCGTTTCGGGCGGTTCATCGGGTGGCTCTGCCGCCGCAGTTGCCGCCGCACAGTGTCCCGCCGCCCTTGGCTCTGATACGGGCGGTTCGGTGCGTCAGCCTGCCGCTTTTTGCGGAATTACAGGTCTAAAACCCACCTATTCAGCCGTTTCACGCTACGGTCTTATCGCCTTTGCATCCTCTCTTGACCAAATCGGCACAATGGCAAAAACCGCCGAGGACTGCGGTATTTTACTAAACGCTATAATGGGTAAGGATAACCTTGATGCCACAAGCGCCGCCACCCCCTTTAGCGACTCTTTAAGCGAAATAAACAGGGGAGTAAAGGGACTTAAAATAGGTCTTCCTAAAGAATTTTTTGGTGATGCTATTAGCGAAGAGGTTAAAGTGGCGGTCTTCAAAGCCGCCGAAACTTATAAAAATATGGGTGCCGAAATAGTAGAGGTTTCTCTGCCCGATTTAAAATACGCCGTTGCGGCATACTACCTCATTTCCTCTGCCGAGGCGGCAAGTAACCTTTCTCGCTTCGACGGCATAAAGTACGGTCACCGCAGTGAAATCGGCGAAACTTATGAAGAAGTTATTAAAAATTCACGTAGCGAGGGCTTTGGCAAGGAGGTTAAGCGCCGCATAATGCTTGGTAATTATGCCCTCTCCAGCGGTTATTATGATGCCTACTACAATAAAGCGGTTAAAATTCGCCAAAAGCTCCGTTTTGAAATGGATGAAATCTTTAAATCTTGTGATTTAATACTAACTCCAACCACCCCCACCACCGCATATAAGCTGGGCGCGGGGGATAAAACCTTAACCAAAATTTACTCGGCAGATATCTGCACCGTTACGGCAAATATTGCAGGTCTTCCCGCCATTTCCACCCCCTGCGGATATGATGCGGCAGGTCTGCCTATTGGTATGAGCCTTGTTTCAAAAGCCTTTGCAGAGCCCTCTTTAATTGCGGCGGCAAACGCCTTTGAAAAGCAGTTTGAAAGAAGGGGGGCAGTCTTATGAGCTATGAAACCGTTATAGGTCTTGAAATTCACGCCGAGCTTCTGACCCTTACCAAGGTTTTTTGCGGTTGCTCTGCCGATTTTGGCGGCGAAGAAAACACAAGGGTTTGCCCGCGCTGTTCGGGTATGCCGGGAAGCTTGCCGCTTTTTGGCAGAGGCGCAGCGGAGCTTGCCATAAAGGCAGGTCTTGCCCTTAACTGTAAAATAAATAACTTTAGCGCCTTTGACCGCAAAAATTACTTCTATCCCGATTTGCCAAAGGCATACCAGATAACCCAGTTTAATTACCCCATCTGTACCGACGGTTTTGTGGATATCTGCACCAAAAAAATCAGAATTAATCGTATCCATATTGAGGAGGATGCGGGTAAGCTAATTCACGATGATGAGTTAGGTCTTTCCCTTGCCGATTATAACCGTTGCGGTATTCCCCTTATTGAGATTGTAACCGAGCCTGACATTCGCTCGGCGGAGGAGGCAAAGCAGTTTACCGCCGCCGTTGCCTTGGCACTTAAATATGCAGGTGTTTGCGATGCAAAAATGGAGCAGGGCTCCCTTCGTTGTGATGTAAATATCTCGGTTATGCCAAAGGGGAGCAAGGTTTTCGGCACCCGAACCGAAATCAAAAATCTAAACTCTCTGCGCTCAATAGGCAGAGCCATTGAGTATGAATACTCAAGGCAGACAGAGCTTTGTGAGCGTGGGGAAAGGGTTATTCAGCAAACTCTGCATTGGAATGATGCCTTAGGTGTTACAAAGGCGCTTCGCTCCAAGGAAGAAGCCCACGATTACCGCTACTTCCCCGAGCCCGATATTCCACCCCTTTTTATAACCGATGAAGAGATTAAGGCCATTAAAAATACTATGCCCGAAATGCCAAAAGAGAAAAAAGAAAGGTATTTAAAAATGGGGCTTACCCCTGCCGATGCCGATCTTTTAATCTTTGATAAGGCTCTGGCAGATTTTTATGATGAGGCGGTAAAATGCTACAATAATCCAAAATCGGTTGCATCTATGATAATTGTTGAGCTTCTTCGCCGTATGAACGATTTATCTCTCCCCGCGGCAGAGCTTAAAATTACGCCGAGCGACTTCGCCGAGCTTTGCAAAATGGCAGATGACGGCACCGTGTCACGCGGCGCCGCAAAGGATATTTTAAAACAGATGCTTGAAGTGGGCGGAAGCCCTATGGAAATCGCCGAAAAGGGCGGTATGCTTATGAGCAACGATACATCGGCGGTGGAGGCGGCGGCAGATGAAATTTTAGCCGCAAATCCCAAGGCGGTAGAGGAGTATAAAGCAGGCAGCGCAAAGGTCTTTGGCTTTCTTATGGGGCAGATGTGCCGAAGCCTTGGTAGGTCTGCAAACCCCGCCATTGTTAAAAAAGTTTTAGAAGAAAAGCTTAATTCTTAAAATTAATCAAAAAAGTTATACAAAATGCGAATAAACGGCAGGTTTGTTCGCATTTTTATGTTTATTCCCCCAAAAATAAAAAATTTTAAAAAAAGACTTTAAAAATTTTAAAAAAAGTGGTATAATGAATTGCTACTGTAAAACAGTATAACTAAATTTACGTAAATTTATTTAGGAGGTAATTCTCAAATGAGCAAAAAGTTTGTTTATCTTTTCAAAGAGGGCGACGCTTCCATGCGTGAGCTTCTCGGCGGTAAAGGTGCTAACCTTGCAGAGATGACCAAAATCGGTCTTCCTGTTCCACAGGGCTTTACCGTAACCACTGAGGCTTGTACTCAGTACTATGAGGACGGCAGAAAAATCAATGATGATATTCAAGCCGAAATTATGGAATATATTGATAAAATGGAAGAAATCACCGGCAAAAAGTTCGGCGATAAGGAAAATCCCCTTCTCGTTTCGGTTCGTTCAGGTGCAAGAGCATCTATGCCCGGTATGATGGATACTATCCTTAACCTCGGTCTTAACGAGGAAGTTGTTGAAACTATGGCAGCACAGTCCGGCAACGCTCGTTGGGCATACGACTGCTATCGTCGTTTCATTCAGATGTATTCTGACGTTGTTATGGAAGTTGGTAAGAAATACTTTGAAGAGCTTATCGACGAAATGAAAGAAGCTAAGGGCGTTACTCAGGACGTTGACCTTACTGCTGATGACCTTAAGACTCTTGCTGAACAGTTCAAAGCAGAGTACAAAAACAAAATCGGTAAAGATTTCCCCTCTGATCCTAAAGAGCAGTTAATGGGCGCTGTTGAAGCAGTTTTCCGTTCATGGGACAACCCCCGTGCAAACGTTTACCGTCGTGACAACGATATTCCTTATTCTTGGGGTACCGCTG
>JAFSDM010000032.1 GCA_017436225.1 Clostridia bacterium
TGTCACCGTCAAGGTCAAGAGAAATAGAAGCTATTTCAACATTCCAACCTGCCAAATGCTGTGCTAATATATTAACATCTTCCAAATCAACCTTACCGCTACCTGTGAAGTCACCGGGGAGAATTGTCTCGGCACCTAAGCTTTCAAAAGCTTCAATTGCATCAATAAGGGTCTGAAGATTAGGTAAAAGACCATCATTGTTAAGTTCAGCACGAAGAGCCTTTGCATTTTCAATTGCTTCACCGCTATCTGCAGTAACTTCACCGATAGCCTTGATTGCTTTTATTGTTTCTACCGCCTTTTTGTAAAGAGAAACTGCATTGTGTGCGGCAGTTTTTATAGCAAGTGCTTCTTCTTCAGTAATTCCAATAAGGGTGTCGGTGGTGTTACTCAAAGTGCCGTAAGCAGATGTGGTTAAATCAATTTTGGTATCGAGAGCGGAAATGCCCGTAAAAATTTCATACCAAGTAAATGCTGCTGCAACACGACCTTTTTGGCTAAGGTGGTATCCATCGCGAGTGAAATCACCTGCATCACTAGTGGTCGATGCAATTTCGGATGAGAACATATTTGTATCTGTTTCAGAACCGGTTCCATCGCTTATCAAGGCTCTTAAGCTTTGAATAGTTTCGCCAGAGGGAATGATAAACTCAACGTCATACTTTTCAGCATACTGTAAATATGTATTAACAATAGCATTGTACATTGTTTCTTGGTCATTACCATATTTCTCGTAACCATCTTTTACAATTCCGTCACGGTAAGCCCAAGTCATTTGGAATACGATTTTAGCGTTGGGGCAATATTCTTTGAATTTTTCTATAAGTTTACCAAGATAGGGCTCAAAAGAAGTAGAGTCGCCACTTAAAGTACTAACCTGCTGAATGGTGATATAATCCCAATCAGAAGCGGTAAGCGCTTGCTCCACAGTAACCTGAGTGAAAGATTTTGAACTGGTTCCTTGCGAAAGTGGTGTACGGAAAGCGAAGGAATATGCAGAGGCATTGGTTACTGAATTTTCATAATGCTTTGCGAGTGAGCAACCGCCAATAGAGCAGTCTGCCACACGAAGATCCACACCATCGGCATAAGCTATTTGAGGAATAAATGAAGTACCATCGTTAGAAAAGCTATTACCAAAGGCTAAAACCTTAACGGTATTTTCTGTTCTTTCAGATTCATTTAATTCGAGTTTATTTACAACATCTTGATTTTCAGACACTTTAAGCATCAAGGTATCTAAATATAATCTATCATCTGGATCGGTATTTGTACCGGAAGTTTTGTAAGATATATAAATACCAATCTGTTCATATTTATTAAATTTAGCTTCAGAAATTTTAAAGTTAAAGTTTAATGCTTCCCAGTTGCCTGTACCTCTAGCTTCACCCTTACCGCCAAAAGCTTCATAACCATTTTTAAGGGTTACGCCTTCGGTTGGTGTATAGCCAACAGCGTAAACGTTATTTATTCTACGTTGTTTAGTGCTAGTATACTCATTAAGCATCCAATCCATTGAGAAGCTGTAAACTGTGTCTGCCTGTAATTTAGATTTATCAAAAGGAATAAAGATATCTTGATACATTGCAAATACAGAATAAGCCTTTGAACCTGTTGCTGCATCTGAGCTTGTAATTGTTGGGTTTACCCAAGTAACATTTTGACTTGCACCTGTATATACGGTAACAACATCGGTAGGATTAGGTGAACTTTCAAAGCCTTGATAGAAAATTGCATCATCATGATCAGGCTCGGGTTTAATTTTAGAAGCTGCTTCAGTAAGGGTAACATCTTTAATATCATAGATTACGTTTGCTGCTAACCCTGAACCCATTGCTCTAAATTGAAAAACTACGAACGTTGGGTCGGTAGAACCTGCAGTTTCTGCTTCAGCAGTAAACTCAAGAGTTACCTTCTTCCAATCGCTAAAAACATCATTAGGTGAGGAAGGAGTTGTACCATCTTCTGTACTTATAAGCGTATAAAAAACGTCGGTTTTTTTAGCATAACCTGTATCAGAATAACCTATTCGAGTTTTTGGTTCGTAGCCCTCAACATTCCAAACAAAGTTCATATTTTTTCTTCTGTCAGCGTTAGCGGTAGCATACAACCTTGTATCAGTAAGGTTGCCAGTGTATTGGACATCTTCGCTAGTCACATTTTTTGGAATATGAATTGCACACTCCGGACTGAGGTAAAAGCCTTTATCAGCAAGTACGGTAGCGTAATTTGCAGACCCTGTAGGAATGCGCACTGAGTAAGTAAGGGTGTATTTGTTGCCAGGTATTAATTTTATAGTTCTACTTCTAACGGAAGCAGTTGTTCCATTAACACCTGTATTAAGACGTGCAAATTTGCCTGCGTCCTCAGTCATACTTTGAACATCACCAACAGTGGACCACTTAGAACTAGCTACGTCTTCTTCGAAATCAGATTCAAGTATGGTTTTGGTTGCTGTACCGTTATCGGTGCAAACAAGAGAAAAGTCTTTAATATCATAACATAATCCAACTACGTCTTTATCAATACGAGCAACAAATGCAATAACTTGAGGACCTTGGTTTTCAGCATCTTCAATGGCGGTAAAGGTCATAGTTACCTTTGTCCAATTTTCATAAACTGCGTTAGGTGAAACTGAGTTACCATTTTCATCTTTACATGCATCGTAGTGTTGAATTCCAAAAACGGAATCACCTTTTTTTACGTAAGGCGCATAATTACCTATTTCCCAAGTTGATGAAAAATCTGTACGGCGAGTAGTGGTTTGATCACTTACATAACTATAAGCATACTCGTTTTTGCCTTCACCATATGTACTTTTAACTCTTTCACCAGCATTTGTATTAGTAGGCTGATAAATTGCAAACTTAGGAGAAAATCGATAGGTATTATCATTTAAAGGATAAGCGCTAAAATCCTGAGTTACTACATCGCCGGGTACACGAACATAGTATGAAAATTCATAAGTATTACCAGGATAAACAATTGCTGTAGAGCTGTAAAAAGCGCCTATAGCCCCAGAAACTGCGGTAATACGTGCGAAATCAGTAGTGCTGTCATTATCATCATCTAAATATGTTACAGCACCATTTGTTCCTTGCCACATAGATTTGTTATTGGCGTCTGTCAAGGATTTGTGAAAATCGGATTCGATTAGGTTTACTCCCATTTCTTGTGTTTCAGCTAATGCTACGCCTGTACTAAGAAGGCTAACACAGCTAAAGGTGAGAATAAACGCTAATAAAATTGCTAAAAGTTTTTTCATAAATATCCTCCTTAAAATTTTTTAGTACAATGCCTAAAATTACGCAGTTTAATTTTAACACACATTTTTATAAATGGCAATAGTTTCCCATCATTTCGTATAATATATACATAAAAGGTTTAATTTTTATATGCAAATTAAC
Organism: Clostridia bacterium; assembly: GCA_017436225.1. Taxonomy (GTDB): domain Bacteria; phylum Bacillota; class Clostridia; order Oscillospirales; family Acutalibacteraceae; genus UMGS1279. The sequence goes on from JAFSDM010000032.1 coordinate 3,408, forward strand.
AAAGGTCAGTAAAAGTCAAAAAAATTCATAAAATTTTAATATAAAACCTATTGACAAATAGAGGTAGGCGTGGTAAATTATTATACGGTTAGCACTCAAACCTCAAGAGTGCTAACTCAAAAACTTTAAAAAGGCAGGTGCTTTAATGTGGAGCTTTCCCCAAGAAAAAGAATAATTCTTTCTGAAATTGTTAAGGCTCACATTGCGCACGGAGCGCCTGTTGGTTCAAAATTTTTATGTGAAGCAACAAAGCTTGGACTTTCATCTGCCACCATTAGAAATGAAATGAGCGAGCTTTCTGAAATGGGATATTTAGAGCAACCCCACACTTCGGCGGGCAGAGTTCCCACGGCGGCAGGCTACAGAATGTATGTAACAGGGCTTTTAGATAAGGTAACGCCATCGGAAGCTATTATGGCATCTATTGACAGCGCTATTAAAAAGGTAGCTGAAGACCCCGAACACATAACCGCTAACGCAGGTCAGGTGCTTTCAGAGCTTACCGGCTTTACCACCGTTGCTATGACCATTTCAGAGGCTAACGCCTTTATTAAAAGAATTGAGCTTTTACCAATGGGCAAGAGACTGGCGCTTTTGGTTTTAGTTACCTCAGACGGCATTGCCCGAAGCAGAATTTGCCGCACGGGCGATACTTTAAGCAGTTCTGCCATACGTGTATTTGACAGAATTTCATCGGTAGATATTGTTGGCACCGAGCTTAACGCCTTTAACGGCGTATTCTTACAAACTCTTGCCGCTAAAATGGGCGATTTTTCATTGGTTTTAATGCCTATAATCTCCGCTCTTTTTGAAATGGTTGAGGGCATTTGCCACTCTCAATTAGACCTAAAAGGTGAATCAAACCTTTATTCTGTATATAATAAGGATATAGACGCAAGGCGAATTGTAGAATTCATTTCACGTCGTGACGCTATTCTTTCAATACTTTCTGAAATTCCCGACCCTATTAGCGTAGTTTTCGGTGATGATTCCGGAATTGATGAGTTAAAGCCTTCCAGTATGGTTGTTGCCAAATTTGGAAGTGATAATAACAAGGTTGGCAGAATAGGTATTATTGGACCAACCCGAATGGCGTATGAGGATTTAATTCCAAGCATAAGCTACTTTGCAAAGCAGCTTGGCAAGGTGCTTGAGCAATCTATACGCGATTTAGATGATTAGAAAGGAAAAATACTATGAGCGAAGAAAAAAAGGAAAATATTCCTGAAACTGAAACCGAAAAAGCAGAGCCTAAAAAGGAAGCTAAGGCTAAAAAGCCAAAAGCAAATGCCGAAGTAGAAAAATTAAAGGCTGAGGTAGAAGCACAGAAAGAACTTTTAATGCGTACTGCCGCAGAATTTGATAACTTTAAAAAGCGTACCGAACGAGAAAAAATTAAAACTGCTGAATATTCAAAAGCTAACATTTTAAAGCAGCTTTTACCCGTTATTGATAACGCCGAACGTGCTTTAGCGGTTGACCCAGCTTCTGCAGATTATGCAAAGGGTGTTGAGCTTATAGTAAAGCAGCTTATGGGTCTTATAGACACCTTTGGTATGGTTGAGCTTGCCGAGGTTGGTGACACCTTTAATCCCGAAATTCATGAGGCGGTTATGCACGTAGAAGACCCCGAGAAGGGTGAGAATGAAATTGTAACGGTGCTTCAGCAAGGCTACAAGCTTGGCGACACCGTTATTAGACCCGCAATGGTGCAGGTTGCAAACTAATAAAATACACAATCCACTAAATTATTTAGTAAGTTGTGAGAAAAATAATAATATAAAAAACCATTTTTGGAGGAAAAAGTTATGGGAAAAATTATTGGTATTGACTTAGGTACCACAAACTCTTGCGTTGCCGTTATGGAAGGCGGCGAAGCCGTTGTTATTGCTAACGCCGAGGGCGGAAGAACCACCCCTTCTGTTGTTGCTTTTTCTAAAACAGGCGAACGCATGGTAGGTCAGGTTGCAAAGCGTCAGGCTATTACCAACCCCGACCGCACTATCAGCTCTATTAAACGTGAGATGGGTACTGCATACAGCGTTGCTATTGATGACAAAAAGTACACACCTCAAGAAATTTCTGCCATTATTCTTTCTAAGCTTAAAGCAGATGCAGAAAGCTACCTTGGCACAACCGTTACCGAGGCAGTTATCACCGTTCCCGCATACTTTACTGATGCTCAGCGTCAGGCTACTAAGGACGCAGGTAAAATTGCAGGCTTAGAGGTTAAGAGAATTATTAACGAGCCTACCGCAGCCGCTCTTGCTTACAGTATTGATAAGGAAGACGACCAAAAGGTTATGGTTTATGACCTTGGCGGCGGTACCTTTGACGTTTCTATTATTGAAATGGGCGATGGCGTTCAAGAGGTTTTGGCTACCGCAGGTAACAACCGTTTGGGCGGCGACGATTTTGATAAGAGAATTATGGATTATATTGTTGCTCAGTTCAAGGCAGAGCAGGGCATTGATTTATCTAACGATAAAATGGCAATGCAAAGAATTAAAGAAGCTGCTGAAAAGGCAAAAATTGACCTTTCAGGTATGACAAGCACCGATATAAACCTCCCCTTTATTACTGCTGATGCAACAGGTCCTAAGCACTTTGAAACCTCTCTTACCCGCGCTAAGTTCAATGAGCTTACAGGCGATTTAGTTGAAGCTACCATGGGTCCCGTTCGCCAAGCTCTTGCCGACTCCGGTTTAAATAAGAGCGAAATCAACAAGGTTTTAATGGTTGGCGGTTCAAGCCGTATTCCTGCAGTTCAGGAAGCTGTTAAAAACTTCATCGGCAGCGAACCCTTCAAGGGCATTAACCCCGACGAATGTGTAGCACTTGGCGCTGCAATTCAGGGCGGTGTTCTTGGTGGTGACGTTAAGGGACTTTTGCTTTTAGACGTTACTCCCCTTTCACTTGGTATTGAAACAATGGGCGGTATTTCCACTAAGGTTATTGACCGTAACACAACCATTCCTACCAAGAAAAGTCAGATTTTCTCTACCGCTGCTGATAATCAGCCCTCCGTTGAGGTTCACGTTTTACAAGGTGAGCGTGAATTTGCAAGAGATAACAAAACTCTTGGTGTTTTCCATCTTGACGGTATTGCTCCCGCTCCCCGTGGAATTCCTCAGATTGAAGTTACCTTTGACATTGACGCTAACGGTATTGTAAATGTTTCTGCTAAGGATTTAGGCTCCGGTAAGGAACAGAAAATCACAATCACCTCTAGCACAAATATGTCTAAAGATGATATTGACAAGGCTGTTCAGGAAGCTGAGCAGTATGCCGCTGATGACAAAAAGCGTCGCGAGGAAATTGACCTTAGAAACGGTGCAGACCAGATGATCTATCAGACCGAAAAGGCACTTAACGACCTTGGCGATAAGATTAGCGAGGGTGAAAAATCCGAAATCAACGCCGCAGTTGCTGAGCTTCGCACCGCTCTTGGCGGAACCGATTTAGAAGCTATTAAGGCTAAGCAGGAAGAATTACAAAAGAAATTCTACGCTATTAGCGAAAAGCTTTATCAACAGGCTAATCCTCAGGGCGCACCCGGTGCTGACCCCACACAGCAAGGAGCTAACGGTGCTGACCCCAATGTTTATGAGGCAGATTTTAAAGACGCTACCGATGACAACAACTAATAAGCTATAAATAAAAGGTATGCCTTTCGCACCCAACCGTGCGAAAGGCAATACGATTTTAAGAATTTGGAGTGTATTCCTTTTGAGCGAAAACAAAAGAGATTTTTATGAAGTGTTAGGCGTTGAAAAAACGGCAACCGAAGATGAAATTAAAAAAGCCTATCGCAAGGCAGCTAAAAAATATCATCCCGACCTTAACCCCGGTGACAAAGAGGCTGAAAAATGCTTTAAAGAGGCTGCCGAGGCTTACGAGGTTTTATCTGACAGTGAAAAAAAGGCTCGCTATGACCAATACGGTCACGCAGGCGTTGACCCTAACTTCGGTGCGGGGGGCGGCTTCGGCGGCGGTTTTGGCGGTGGCTTTGATTTTGGCGATATTGGGGATATTTTCGGCTCCTTTTTCGGCGGTGGCTTTGGCGGCGGTAACAGGCGCGGTGTCAGTCCTAACGCCCCACGCCAAGGAAATGATATTACCGCTTCTATTAATCTTTCCTTTGAAGAGGCGGCTATGGGCTGCACCAAAACCATTAAGATCAACCGCATAACCACCTGTACTGACTGCTCGGGTAGTGGTGCTAAAAAGGGTAGCTCCCCCACCACCTGTACCAATTGCGGCGGAACAGGCAGAATTAACATAACTCAAAGAACTCCTTTCGGCGCTATGCAGACACAGCGAACCTGTGACAAATGTGGCGGCAGAGGTAAAATTGTTACCGATCCCTGCAACACCTGTGACGGAAAGGGCAGAATTCGCAAAAGTGTGGAACAGAGCATTGATATTCCCGCAGGTATTGATGACGGTCAGGTTATTAACATTCGCGGCGGCGGTGACCACGGTGTAAACGGTGGTCCTTCGGGCGATCTTCGTATTCAAATTGGTGTTCGACCCCACCCTGTATTTGAGCGTGACGGATTTGATGTTTACTGTGAAATTCCCGTTACCTTTGCTCAGGCGGCTTTGGGTGCCGAAATAACCGTTCCCACACTTGAGGGCAAGGTTAAATTCACAATCCACGAGGGTACTCAGCACGGTGATGAATTCAAGCTCAGAGGAAAGGGTATTAAACGCCTTAATTACTCGGGCAAGGGCGACCAATATGTTAAGATTGTGTTAGAGGTTCCTAAAAA
>JAFSDM010000033.1 GCA_017436225.1 Clostridia bacterium
CGACTTTGTCGCTTTGGGGGCTTTTGCGGGCTGAAACGGGGGCAGCCCGCAAAAGCCCCCTTTTAATTATTCTGCCTTTATGCTAAAATAGGTTCTAGCAGTGTTATATAACTGCACCAAGATAATACTTTTGTCACGATTTCTGCGTAAGCGGAAGTTTTTTATTACCGAGCGCAGCTCGGAGCAAAGGCGAAAATAGGCTCGCGGTGCGGGGGTCGCGAGCCTATTTTCGCCCGCCCTTTTATCATTATGGTAGGATGTTAGTATGGGGGTTTGGTTTATTAAAAATAGGTTCAACCCAAACAAATCTAGAGCAAGTTGCTTTTTGGCTAATAAATCATTAGATTTTGCGATTTTACAGATAGAGTTTAACTTTTCCAACCAATTTTTCATAGGTTCAACCCAACTTTTTTGGCTTGCTTCAAAGTTGTTTAGAAACTCCGCAAGCGATTTCTTTTCGCTGAGTAATTCCGTCTTTTTGTCTAGGAAAGTTTGGCGGTCTATGTCTTGCTCTAAATAACTATCAAATAAGATTTTCTGCTTAATAGAAATGTCGTGTAGTTTTGCTTCGGCTTCACTGCGCGTTGTACCATAATTAGCGCGTTCGGTTTCCGCATCTTGTTCTAATCGTTTAAGCAAAAAATCAGAAATCTCTTTCGGCGGCGCGAAATCTAACAAAAAATCACTTAATCTTTTATCAAGTAATTCCTCACGGAGTGCCGGCTCTTTACATTTAACCTTTTTGCTCTTGCGGGAGCATCTATAATATGTATAACTATGCCGGTTTCCATTTTTCTGGACTTTGGTTTTATTTTCGGCGGTTATCATCATCCCGCAAGAGCAGTGAAATAGTCCGCACAAATCGTGCTTAATAACTTCTCGCTTATATTGATGTCCGCGCTCTACTAAAACCCGTTGGACTTTATCAAATAAAGATTTTTCTATGATTGGCTCGTGTGAGCCTTCATACACTTCGCCACTATAACGAAAAAGTCCATAATAAAACGGATTTGTTAAAATAAACTTTACCCTATCAAGACAATAGGGCTTTTCGCCACGCGTAGTTACGCCATTTTCTTTTAATAGTAGAGAGATTTCTCGCAATGTATAGCGTCCGCTCGCATAAGTTTCAAATACTTGTTTTATGATTGGAGCGAATTGTTTATCTACTACAATTTCTTTCCTGTGTGGATCGTTTAAGTATCCGAGTGGCGCCAAACCCGGAAATATACCGCGCCGGACTTTTTCGCGCAAACCCCGCTTCGTGTTCTCGGACAAACTATCTACATAATACTTGCTTTGACCGAACGCCATATTGAGCATAAACTTACCCTGCGGGGTTGGCTCAAACCAAAAGGTTGGAAAAACTAATTTAGAGATTGCGCCGGTATCTATGAGATACACTATTTCGCCACCATCCACCGAATTACGCGCTAACCTATCTGGATGCCAAGCCAAAATGCCGGACGCTTCGCCATTTTTAATTCTAGTAAGTAAAGAATTGAAAACGGGGCGCCCCGGCATTTTAGCGGTTCTTTTTTCAACCAACTCATCAACCACTACTAAATTATTATCGCGCGCATATTTCCGCAATTCGTTTAACTGTGCTTCAATAGATAAAACTTGTTTGTCTTCCGTATCGGTGCTTTTTCTAGCATACAAGATTAGTTTTTCCATAAATACCTCCATTTTTATTTCAAAAAGCCGTCTTAATTGCGAACAATTTAGCGATAACCAAACTGTATTAAGACGGCTTTTTGAAAC
>JAFSDM010000034.1 GCA_017436225.1 Clostridia bacterium
GATGCTATCCTTGAAATGTGGAAAACTCCCCTCGCCAACGTCTTTTTCGGCACTTTTGCTTGATCTTTTTAATTTTAGCCCTTCTTTGGCTTAACATAGCGACAAAAAGGAGTCTCGCTCGCTCGCAAAACTCCTTTTTGTCTTCAGTCTGAGACAGTACGGCCATATGCCATACTGTCATTTTCTTAGCACTCGTCAATCGGCTTATTTCATAGGATGTTCAAAACATCCTTATGACAACCCGCCTTCGACCTGTCGATTTTTTATCCATTGCGAAAGCAATGGTATATCATCACGCGGCACGCGTGTATCTCATCACCAAAGGTGTATATCATCAGCTGCAGGCTGTATTGTGCTTTCGCAATGATGATATACTATTCCTGCGGAATTGATGATATGCAAGACTACGTCTCGATGATATACACGGCTTCGCCGTGATTTTTGTAAGAGTACGAATTCATACGCAAAAACAGCAATAATATCTTTTTGTAGCACATACACAGTCGAGGGGCTCGACACCCAATCCGTTATAAAGTCTTGTACTAATCTTAAATTAGCAACTCGACCATATAGTTCGGATTTGAGTAGTAAAGCTCCACCAAAAAATTCTGAAAGCGGTTGCTTTCAGAATTTTTTCATTTGTGCCGACAGGCACAACATCATAATCTAAAAAATAAGTAATATGTATTGCGATTTTATTTAGCTTGTGATACAATAAACCAAAATAGCTTTTGGAAGTGATAGTATGAAAATAGCAATTCAAGCCGGTGGCACTATAGGATATTTAGGTTTTGAGAGCACACTTTATGCTTTTAAAAAAGCGGGCTTTACGGCTGTAGATTTGTCTACTGATATTGATTTTAAAAAAAGCCTTAATGGTGATGCCGATGATAGCGTTTTCAAAATGGATATTGAAGATATTAAAAAACACTATGATCCCAAATTGCAACTTTTAAGAAAACACGAGTTTAAAATTTCTCAAATGAATGTTTCCTGCCCAATAGACATATCGGGTGCATCACAGCATCTTGATTATATGATTGAGGTTTATAAAAAGCTTATTTTGTTAGCCGACTATGCAGGTTGCAAAAACGTTGTTATAAACGGAATTTACGAGAACTCCGACAATTCCGATTATACTAAAGAATATATCGACTCTTTAAATTTAAAGATGTACGAATCTCTTATTCCCACCATACTTGAAACTAGTGTAATAGTTTGTCTTGAAAATATTTACACCAAAAAAACCGATGGGGCTTTTGCGATTTCTGCTTGCTGCTCTGATGCCGATGAAGCAATAAAAATTATAGACACACTTAACAAAAAAGCAGGCAAGGAATGTTTTGGTCTTTGCTTTAATACAGGTCATGCGCTTTTAGATAGTATTGATGTAAAGGACTACATAATCAAACTCGGCTCCAGAATTAAAGCTTTACACATTCACGATAACAATGGTGCTTTAGATTTACACCAACCACCATACATAGGCAAACTTAATTGGAATGATTTTTGTGATGCCCTTAAAGAAATAAACTATCAAGGTGATTTAAGTTTTAAAACTTTTGGTTTTCCTCAGGAAGCAGCCGACAAAATTTCGGTTGATTTACTCATTTCTTGGCTTACCGTTATATGTGAAACGGGTAATCATTTTAAAAATTCTATTCTAGTTAAAAACACTCAAATAGAGTTTTTAAAGGATGAACTTTGGTGGGGTGGCGAGGTTGGAAGTTGGAATAAAATGCCAATTTCAGCCGAGGACATCTTTAAAATTAACTTTAGAACAAACGGTCACAATCAAACTGCTCCCCTATTTTTATCTAACAAAGGCAGAATTATTTTCTGCAAATCGGTATTTGTTGCAAAATTTGAAAAAGGCGTTATAAATTTATCGGGCGAAGATAAAATCGAACTTATAAATGCAGGCAAAAATCTGCGCGATGCTTACGATTACGCCGCCCACAAGCTCTACACCTTTGAAAAACGTGATTTGCCAAAAATTCACTTTAACGCACCGCAATATAACACTTGGGTGCAAATGGGATATATGCAATCTCAGGAAGGTGTTTTATCCTACGCCGAGGGAATTATTAAAAACGGCTACAAACCCGGTGTTTTAATGATTGATGAAGGCTGGCAAGTAGACTATGGCGATTGGCGATTTAACTACCGATTCCCCAACCCTAAAGAGATGGTAGAAAAGCTTCACGCTATGGGATTTAAGGTTATGCTTTGGGTTGTACCATTCCTTTCGATATGCAGCCCGATTTTCCGCCCCCATTGGTTTGACAAGGACAATCATTTTTGCCGCACTTATGATGACCAACCCGCCATTGACCATTGGTGGAACGGTTATACCACATCATTTAATATGTGTTTAGAGGGTGACAGAAAAATCTTTACCGAACAGCTCGAAGCACTTATGAAAGACTATGATATAGACGGCTTTAAGTTTGACGGCGGTAATGTACACTCTTATAGGCTAGATGCAGTAAACGGCAGAAGACACGAAAAATATCCACCCGAAGCCCTTAATATGGCTTGGAATGATTTTGGTGCAAAATACAAATACCACGAATACAAAGACACCTATAATCGTATGGGTCGAGCCGTTATTCAGCGTATTTGTGACGCCGCTCACGCTTGGGAGGGTAACGGTATTAATAAGCTTATTCCGAGCGGACTTATGCAAAATCTTTTAGGCTACCCTTACAACTGCCCCGATATGATTGGCGGCGGATGTGTTAGCGGAATTAACGAAGAAGAAAACAATTTTGTTTATGATAACGAGCTTTTTGTGCGTACTGCTCAGCTTGCGGCATTCTTCCCCATTATGCAGTTTTCCGCCGCTCCCTTTGAGGTGTTGGATGAAAAACATGCTAAATTAGTAAAAGCGGCGGCAGATTTGCACATTAAGTTCAGCGATTATATTTTATCCTTGGTTGATAAAACAATGGAAGACGCCACTCCCATTATGCAACATATGGAATACGCCTATCCGAACCGAGGGTATGAAAGAGAAATTGAGCAATTTATGTTGGGCGATAAATACCTTATTGCCCCCGTAGTTAAAAAGGGCGAAACCGTAAAGCGTGTGATTCTGCCTGAGGGTAAATGGAAAGACCCCAAGGGTGAAATTTTTGAAGGAAATCAAATAATCAATTACCCCGCCCCCATTGAGGTTA
>JAFSDM010000035.1 GCA_017436225.1 Clostridia bacterium
CCTGAAATTGCAGTTTTCACAATGCTTGATGAACCAACAAGTGGCAGATATTACGGAAGTCTTATTTCGGCGCCTGTATCGTCAAAGGTTATGGCAGATATAATGCCATATTTAGGTTATGAGCCACAGTATTCTGAAGAAGAGCTTAAAAAGTTAGCAAAATCTGTGCCAAATGTTATGGGTAAAACGGTATCTACCGCGAAGGATATGATTACCGCCGAAGGACTTACCTATAAGGTAATAGGCAGCGGTGAAAAGGTAGAAAAACAGCTTCCCGAAAACGGAAGTATGATATTAGATGGCGGTGTTGTTTTGCTTTACACCGATAAGGAAGCAGAGGAGCAAAAAACCACCGTTCCGTCATTTATTGGTTATACACTATCACAGGTTAACACCTTGGCATCTCAGTATGGTTTAAACGTGCATTTTAAAGGAAATATCGTTAGTGATAAGGCGGTAGTTTCTTATTTGCAGAGTATTCCTGAGGGAACCGAGGTTAGCAAAGGTAGTGTAATAGAGGTTCATTTTAGAAGTAATGAAACAGGGGATATAGGAGCTTAAAGTTTTTCCCTTGTTAGGTTGTTTTTAGCGAAAGGTATTAGTTATGAAGCTTAAAGATTTAATTTCAAATTGTCCCGAGGCTTTTTGTGATATTGAAATCAGCGGCGTTACCGATGATTCACGAAAAGTTGAAAAATCAAATCTTTTTATTTGTGTAAAGGGTCCCGTTGCGGATGGTCACGACTATGCGCAAAAGGCACTTGAAAGCGGTGCTGTAGTAATTCTTACTGAAAAGGATTTAAAAATCGCAAATCAGATTATTGTTGAGGATACTCACAAAGCCTTGGCAGAGGCTTGTGCTAATTGGTTTGGAAATCCGCAAAAAAAGCTTAAGGTTATTGGAGTGACGGGTACAAACGGAAAAACCTCGGTAAGCTATATGCTTAAAGCAGTGTTTGAGCATTGTGGCTATAAAACCGGTTTGCTTGGTACCGTTCAAAATATGATAGGTGATGAGGTTTACCCCTCAAAAAATACAACCCCCGGCGTTTTTGAGCTTTATTTTCTTTTTGCAAAAATGGTTGAAGCTGGCTGTGAATATGCAGTTATGGAGGTTTCATCCCATGCGCTTCATCAGCGTAGGGTAGAGGGAGTGCGTTTTGCCGCCTCTGTATTCACCAACCTTACCCAAGACCATTTAGATTACCACGGCACTATGGAAAACTATTTTGAAGCAAAAAAGCTTTTGTTTTCCATTAGCGATTTGGCAGTAATCAATTTTGATGATGAGTACGGAAAAAGAATTATAGCTGAAGCCGATTGCCGTAAGGTTACTTATTCGGCAGTAAACAACGAAAGCACCTATACCGCAAAAAGCATAAACTATCGCCCAAACGGTGTAGATTATGAAATGGTAGGCTTTGGTCTTATTGGCAGAATAAAGTTAAAAACTGCAGGCAAATTTTCTGTATATAACTCTATTGCCGCCGCAGTTTGTGCCAAGGAGCTTGGTATGCCGCTTAACAATGTTACTGATGCTCTAAACGCTCTTGAGGGCGTTAAGGGTAGGGCAGAGGTTGTACCCTGCGACATAGATTTTACAATAGTAATTGACTATGCGCACACACCCGACGGACTTCAAAATATTTTAAACACCTTTAAGGAATGTCCCAAAAACAGATTAGTAGTGTTATTTGGTTGCGGTGGCGATCGCGATAAAACAAAGCGTCCCAAAATGGGTATGGTTGCGGCAAGACTTGCGGACTTTGTTATTGTTACAAGCGATAACCCAAGAACCGAAGAGCCAAAGGCTATTATTGATGATATTTTAGAGGGTATGAAGGATATCCCCACCCCTAAAAAGGTTATTGAAAACCGTATAGAGGCAATAAATTTTGCCATTTCAAACGCTAAAGCGGGTGATATAATAATCTTGGCGGGTAAGGGCCACGAAACCTATCAAATAATAGGAACCGATACTATTCATTTAGATGAGCGTGAGGTTATTGCAGAGGCATTGGCAAAATAAATTTGTGCATCTGTTACCCAATAAAAAAGAATAGGGGAATTTAAAATGTTTGATTTTTTACCTTTTTTTGCAGTTTTGGTTGGCTTTGGCGCAACCTTCGTTTCGGGATATTATGTTATACCTTTTCTTAAAAGGTTGAAGTTTGGTCAAACCATTCGTGAAGAGGGACCAAAATGGCACGAAGGAAAAAGCGGAACCCCTACAATGGGCGGCATAATGATATTTATCGGATTAGTTGTAAGTATTGTTCTTTCAATTATTCTGGCTTTTATAACCTCAGGAAACCTTAAATTTGAGTTTAATAATGTTATTCGCACCTCACATTGGATTGCCTCCTTTGGTCTTGCGGTGGGAATGGGCCTTATAGGTTTTGTGGATGATTTTATTAAGGTTGTTAAAAAGCGAAATTTAGGCTTAACTGCAAGGCAAAAAACCTTTGCTCAGCTTTTGGTTTCTGCAATCTATTTGCTTGTTTTGCTTTTCAGCGGTATGACAACAACCTATATACCCTTTGTTGGTAACGTAAGCATAACCTCGGGCGCGGGACTTATTTTCTGGCCTATTGCACTTTTCTTTATCTATGGTTTTACAAATGCAGTTAATTTAACAGACGGCATTGACGGTCTTGCTTCATCTGTAACCTTGATTGTTTGTTGCGCTTTTATTATAATAGCAGGACATACTAAATTCTTTGGCGCCAATATGGTTGCTGCTGCTGCGGCAGGAGCTTGCGGTGGCTTCATTATGTGGAACGCTCACCCCGCAAAGGTGTTTATGGGTGATACCGGTTCAATGCTTTTAGGCGGCTTGGTTGTTGGTCTTTCCTTTGCAGTAGGAAAGCCTATATTACTTATTTTAGCGGGTATTATATATTTAATAGAAGCTTTTTCAGTAATGCTTCAGGTTGCATATTTTAAAAAGACCAAAAAGCGTATTTTTAAAATGACCCCTATCCATCATCACTTTGAAATGTGTAAATGGAGCGAGGAAAAAATAGTTTTAGTATTTTCCATTGTTACCTTTGTGGGTTCATTACTTGCGGTTTTACCGGTAATTTTATTCTAGTAATTAAATAAAATAAAATAAGGAGGAAGGCTTTAGTGGAAACAAGAAGAAAAAGCGTGGCTAAAAAAGGAGCCACATCCGGCATAATTCAAAAAGGCAAAATGGATATTGGCTTTTTTGCTCTTGTAACAACCTTGCTTACCATTGGTCTTTTGATGCTTTTCTCCTCTAGCTATGCCTATGCCTTAGCCTATTTTGGCGATAGCTACCATTTTATAAAAAAACAGGCGCTTTTTGCAATCGTCGGTTTTGTGCTTATGATGCTGATTTCAAAAATCAACTACCACATTTACCGTAGATTTGCTTGGGTTATTTACATTATTTCGGCCATTATGCTTTTAGCCTTGCTTATTCTTCCGCCAATGGTTGAGGGCGCAACGCAAAAGCGTTGGATGGTTATAGGTCCTATAAACTTCCAACCTTCAGAGATTGGAAAATTCGCAATTATTCTTTTGTTTTCACACTTAATTTCGGCTAATTACAAGCAGATGAAAACCTTTAAATTCAGTGTTGTAATTTTAGGCTCGTTACTTGCTTTAATTTGCGGACTTGTAGTTGTTGAAACACATTTGTCAGCTACCATTTTAATATTCTGTATCGGCGTTTGCCTTATGATAGTAGGCGGACTAAAGGGAAGATATATAGGTGGCGGCGCCGCTATTGGCGTGGGTGGTGTAGCCCTTATGATAACAACAGGTATTGTTGGCTACGGCTCAGACAGATTTAAGTATTGGTTAGACCCTTGGGCAGATGCCAGAGGTAAGGGCTACCAAACAATACAGTCATTACTTGCAATCGGTTCGGGTGGACTGCTCGGTCGTGGCTTCGGACTTTCAAGGCAAAAGTATCTATGGGTGCCCGAGCCTCATAACGACTTTATCTTCGCAATTGTTTGTGAGGAGCTTGGTCTTATCGGCGCTATGGTAATTATTCTGCTGTTTTGCGCTCTTGTTTGGCGCGGATTTATGATAGCGATGCGTGCTACCGATAAATTTGGAACCTTAATGGCGGTTGGTCTTACCTTCCAAGTGGGACTTCAGGCTATTTTAAATATTTTGGTTGTAACCAACACAATTCCAAATACAGGAATAAGCTTGCCGTTTTTCAGCTATGGCGGTACTGCGTTAATTCTTTTAATGGCTCAAATGGGTATAGTTCTTTCTATATCCAGAAGCAGTAATATTGAAAAATCTAACTAAAGGGGTAGAGAGCTTTGCATATTTTATTTGCAGGCGGTGGAACCGCAGGTCATATTAATCCCGCACTCGCGGTTGCACAGTATATTGCCAAAAAACATCCCAATGCAAAAATAAGCTATATTGGTAAAAAAGGCGGTATGGAGGAACGCTTGGTTGCCGCCGCAGGCTTTGATTTTTACGGTATTGACGTCGCAGGCTTTCAGCGTAAAATAAGCCTTAAAAATATAGCAAGAAATATAAGCGCCGCAGAAAAAGCAATCACTTCTTCCGTTCGTGCAAAAAGACTTTTAAAACAGCTTAATCCCGATGTTGTTGTGGGTACAGGCGGTTATGTAAGCGGTCCCGTTTTGCGTCAAGCTGCAAAGCTGGGCTTAAGAACTGCAATTCATGAGCAAAACGCCTTTCCCGGTGTTACCACAAAAATGCTCGTGCCGCTTGTTGATACCGTTATGCTTGCAATGGTAGAAGCTAAGCCGCGCTTAAAGCTTAAAAAAGCGCCTGTAATCACAGGCAACCCCGTCAGAGAAGATTTTTTAACTCTTTCAAAGCAAACCGCAAAAAAGGATTTAAACCTACCCGATTTACCAGTTTTACTTTCTGCGGGCGGTAGCTTGGGTGCAGCTCCGATTAATAATGCTGTTTTAGATTTAATTACAGCAAAGTGGAAGGACAACGATATTTTATTCCTTCACGCTACAGGTAAGGGTGGTTATGAAAAGTTTATAACCGAGCTTAAAGCCCGTGGCGTAGACCTTAATGCACCTAACCTTATAATTAAAGATTACATAGACAATATGGGTCAGTGTATGGCGGCGGCAGATTTAGTAATCGCCCGCGCAGGCGCTATAACCCTAAGTGAGCTTTCGGTATGCGGAAAGCCCTCAATTTTAATTCCTTCGCCCTATGTTGCTGAAAATCATCAGTTCCACAATGCAATGTCCCTTAAAAGAGCGGGTGCGGCTGAGGTTATTGAGGAAAAGGATTTAAACAGTACCAAGCTTTTAGATACGGTAGAGAATATTATTCATAACAATTCTAAGCTTACAAAAATGGGAAGCAGCGCAAAGGAAAACGCTATTCCCGATTCTTGCAAACGCATTTATGATGAGATAATGCGACTTTACACTACAAAATAAACACCAAAATCATCGTATCGCATAAAATGGAAATGAGAATGTTTTCATTTTTGAAAGGTGCGTTGATTATATGTCTAAAATACTAATTAACGGCGGCAAAAAGCTAAATGGCGCAGTAAGGCTTCAGGGTGCTAAAAACAGCGTTTTGCCGATTTTGGCGGCAACGGTGCTTATACGGGGCGAAAGCGTTATACATAATTGCCCGTCACTATCCGATGTTGAAGCGGCTTTAAAAATCCTAAGGCATCTCGGCGCAGAGGTCACAAGGCAGAATGATAGCATCGTTGTTAATTCAAGCAATTTAAGCGGTTTTACAATTCCCGATGAGTTAATGCGTGAAATGCGTTCATCCATTGTGTTTTTAGGGGCAATCGCCGCGCGTATGCAAAAAGCCGTGCTTTCAAGTCCGGGCGGATGTGAGCTGGGACCTCGACCTATAGACCTTCATTTAGAGTCCTTAAGTGAACTTGGTTTGCATATTACCGAGGAGGGCGGAAAACTTAATTGTAGCGCCGAAAACGGATTAACAGGCAGTAATATTCATCTTTCCTTTCCAAGCGTTGGTGCTACCGAAAATATTATTTTGGCGGCAGTTACCGCAATGGGAACAACCGTTATTCACGGCGCCGCAAGAGAACCCGAAATAAGCGATTTAGCCGATTTTTTAAACAGAGCGGGCGCTAATGTTCAGGGTGCAGGGTCTGATACAATAGTTATCAGCGGCGTTATAAAGCTACACCCCACCGAGCATACAGTAATTCCCGACAGAATTGAAGCCGCAACTTACTTGGCGGCTACTGCCGCTACAGGCGGCAAAATCACACTTTTAGGCGCTATACCCGCGCACATAACCCCCGTTATGAAGGCTTTGGAAACATCGGGGTGTGAAATTAGGGTAAATAACAGAGAGGTTTCTTTAATAGCTCCGGTAAGTCTTAAAAGAGTGCCCGTTATAAGAACCTTGCCACATCCGGGCTTCCCTACGGATGCAGGCTCCCCCTTAATGGCAATGCTTACCGTTGCCGAAGGTTCTTCAATGTTTGTTGAAAACATCTTTGAAAACCGTTTTCGTATAGTAGATGAGTTAAAACGCTTTGGAGCAAAAATCTACACAAACGGTAGGGTAGCGGTTATTGAAGGTGTAAAAAAACTTACGGGCGCCACGGTTGAATGTACCGATTTAAGGGGCGGAGCAGCGCTTGTTATAGCTGCTTTGGTGGCGCAGGGAGAAACACAAATAGATAAAATTTTCCATTTAGACAGAGGCTACGAAAGATTAACTGAAAACCTTACAGGTTTGGGAGCGTTAATAGAAAGGTGTTGAAAATATGGCTATAACCTCTAACGATGCTATTGAAGAGCGTCGAAAAGAAATACAAAGAAGGCGTAAGGAGCAAAAGCTGAAAAGGAAAAAAGCGGCAGTAAGGCGCCTTGTTATTTTTGTTTGTATTTTAATGGTTATTACACTTGCACTACTTTCTTTAACGGTCTTTTTCCCCGTAACTAAAATAACGGTTGAAAATAATAACACCGTCTATTCAGCCGAGCAGATTATTAAAGCATCCGGTGTTGAAAAGGGCAAAAATCTTTGGATGACAGGCTTTAACGCCGAAAAGGATATTCCGTTAAAGCTCCCCTTTATATCCGAAGCTAAGGTGCAAAGAAAATTCCCTTCAACCGTAATTATCACTCCAACACCTGCAAAGGCCGTTTATTCGGTGCAATACAAAAACGAATATTACCTTTGTGATGAGGAATACAAGCTGCTTGAAATCAAAAAAGAAACCGACAAAAATCTAATATCGGTGGTGGGAATAGAGCCTGAAAAAACAAAGGTAGGCAACAAGGTTGTTTTCAAGGATGAAGAAAAGCTTAAAATGCTTACCGTTATTATTGATGGCTTAAAGCAAAAATCCATTACCTTAAATTCGCTCGATGTTACCGAGCTTATGGAAATAAAGGTAAGGGTAGAAAGCAGATTTAATGTGTATTTTGGTTCTTCGGCATATCTTGATATGAAGATTGCCCATCTTTCGGGAATGATAAAAGAATCCGAAAAGGATGTAGTTGGAAGCATAGATTTAACAGATTATACACCTGAAAACGATAAAGGAATACTTACAAGAGAGTAAAATATTAATAAAAATAAAATATTTTCAAAAAAATCGAATAAAAGTGTTGAAATTTATTTTAAGTTGTGATATTATTTAAATGTGTGTTTATAAAACAAAAAACCGCGTTTAATGTATAAATTTGGAAGGATGATAAAAGTGCCATTTGATGTTTCTAATGAATTGGTAGAAGATGTTGTTCAAATTAAAGTTGTAGGTGTTGGCGGCGGCGGCGGAAACGCAATCAATCGTATGGTTGACGCAGGCGTACGCGGCGTAGAGTTTGTTGCAATTAATACAGACCGCGCAGCCCTTTACCTTTCTAAAGCAAATCAAAAAATTCAAATCGGCGAGCGCGCAACCAAGGGTCAAGGTGCAGGTGCAGATCCTGAGCGTGGCCGCGCAGCTGCTGAAGAATCCCGTGATGAAATCACCGCAGCAATCCGCGAGGCAGATATGGTGTTCATTACCGCAGGTATGGGCGGCGGTACCGGTACAGGTGCAGCTCCTGTTGTTGCTCAAATCGCAAAAGAAATGGGCATCTTAACCGTTGGTATTGTTACTAAGCCTTTCGCATTTGAAGGTAAAAGAAGAATGGCTCAGGCAGATGAAGGCATCGCTGCTCTCGGCGAGTGTGTAGATAGCTTAATCGTTATTCCTAATGAGCGTTTACAGTATGTATCCGAGCAGAAAATCACCCTTAAAAATGCTTTTGAAATTGCTGATGATGTTCTCCGTCAGGGTGTACAGAGCATTTCTGAGCTTGTTAATGTTACTTCTCTCATCAACCTTGACTTCGCAGACGTTAAGGCAATTATGAGCGATTCCGGTCAGGCACATATGGGCGTTGCTACCGCTACAGGTCGTGATAAGGCAGAGCAGGCTGCAAGCGCCGCAATTAAGAGTGCTCTTATTGAAACCTCTATGGAAAATGCAACCGGCGTTATCATTAACATCACCGGTTCTGTTGATATCGGTCTTGAAGAAGTTACTCAGGCTTCCAGCATTGTTTCTGATATGGCTAACCCCAATGCAAACGTTATCTGGGGTGTTCAGCTTGATGAATCTCTCGAAGATGCTATGCGTATTACCGTTATCGCTACCGGTCTTGGCGAAAAGAAAGAGAAAAAAGAAGGCGCAGCAGGTGCCCTTGAAGATATTCTTTCCGCAGGCAACAAGGATGCTTCCGAGGATGACGTTGTTTATACCGAGCTTTTCGATATGATCAACAACCGTAACTAATTTTAAACTAACATAAGTCTTTAAACCCGCCGTTTTTCGGTGGGTTTATTTTATGCTTTGATAACCTAAAAATTTTCATAATATATTTGAATTATTCAAAATTGTGTGGTATATTTAAAGAAAACAAACAAAAGAGTTATTAGTTTTAATATAACGGAAGTGATTTTATGGAATTTTTAAAATGGCTGCAGGAAATCAGAAATCCCGTTTGCGATGCAATATTTTCATTTTTTACAACCTTTGGTGAGGAAACAGCCTTTATTTTAATAGGTCTTTTATTCTATTGGTGCATTTCCAAAAAACAAGGGTATTATCTTTTATCTATAGGACTTATCGGAACGGTTTTAAATCAGTTTTTAAAGCTTATTTTCCGTATTCCAAGACCTTGGGTTCAGGACAAAAGCTTTAAAATAGTTGAATCAGCGCGTGAACAGGCAACAGGCTATTCATTCCCAAGCGGTCATACCCAAAATGCGGTTGGTATTTTTGGCGGTATAGCTCTTTGGAATAAAAATAAAGCGGTAAAAATTATATCAGTTTTGATTTGCGTAATGGTGCCACTTTCAAGAATGTATCTTGGCGTACATACTCCGCTTGATGTAGGCGTTTCGATAATGCTTTCTTTGGCATTGCTGTTTGGGCTTTATCCAATTATTCGCAAAACTACTGCCGAAGTTAAAACAATGCGAATTGTTTTTATTATAATGACTCTGTTTGCATCAGCCTATTTGTGCTTTGTTTCCTTTTACAATTTCCCCGCAAATGTTGATGCCGAAAACCTTGCTCACGGCAGTGAAACCGCATATAAAATGTTTGGCGTAATTTTAGGACTATGGCTTTCTTTTGAAATAGATACTAAATATATAAGCTTCAAAACCGAAGCCAAATGGTGGGTGCAAATTTTAAAGCTTTTAGTAGGTCTTATTCCTATTCTTATTATAAAATCAGCACTTAAAACACCGCTCTATGCTATTATAGGCAACGAATTTTTGGCAGACGGGATAAGATATTTCCTCATTGCAATTGTAGCAGGCTTTATATGGCCAATGACCTTTAAATATTGGAATAAGCTTGCAGAACCTAAAAAAGGAGCAGAAAATGGCACAAAATAAAGAAGAGCTTTTAAAGCAAAGAATACTTTCGGTGGTGGATGACCTTTCGGTAGATTGGATAAAAGAAAAATTTGATGAATTTTCCAGACTTATGACCTACTACCGTTGCGCTATGATGGAGATTGAAACAAAATTCAATGTCTTAAACGAGGAATACTCCCTAGCGCACGACCGCAATCCTATAAGCGCCATAAAAACAAGGTTAAAATCCTTTCCAAGCATTAATGAAAAGCTAATGCGCAAGGGCGCAGATAACAGTATTGACTCTATTGAAAAAAACATTAACGATATTGCAGGCGTTCGTGTAATATGCTCCTTCCCAGATGATGTTTACGAGCTTGCAGAAGCACTTTTAAAGCAGGACGATATTGAACTCATAGAGCAAAAGGATTATATAAAAAATCCAAAGCCAAACGGATACAGAAGCTTGCATATTATAGTTGGTATTCCCATATTTTTAGCTCACGAAAAGCGTGTAATGAAGGTTGAAATTCAGCTTCGTACCATCGCAATGGATTTTTGGGCAAGTCTGGAGCATCAGCTTCGTTATAAGAAAGATACCACCTTCACAAAAGAAATGGCAAAAGAGCTTTCTTTGTGCGCTGAAATGAGCGCCGAGCTTGACAATAAAATGGATAAGCTTCGCCGAAAGGTGTTAAAAAAATAAATTAACCAATAATACATAAAAGGGGAGTGAAGTTTTTTTGAAGCAGTTTAATATAACGGGTATGAGCTGTGCCGCCTGTAGCGCAAGAGTAGAAAAAGCGGTTAATGCACTTTCGGGTGTTGAAAGCTGCGCGGTAAATCTGCTTACCAATTCAATGACGGTTGAGGGCAAAGCCACCGAAACCGAAATTATAAATGCCGTGGTTGCGGCAGGTTACGGAGCCACCCTTAAAGGCAAATCCCAACCTAAAACAAACGAAACAACCGTTAAGGATACCGAAACTCCGCTTGTTTTAAAAAGGCTTGTAGCTTCAATTTTCTTTTTGCTAATATTAATGTATATTTCAATGGGGCATATGATGTGGGGCTTCCCGCTTCCTAAAGCCCTTGCAGAAAGTCATATAGCGCAAGGTATATTACAGCTTTTGCTTTCTGCCACCGTAATGGTAATAAATCAAAAATTCTTTATAAACGGATTTAAGGGTCTTGTTAAAAAATCGCCGAATATGGATACCCTTATTGCTATCGGCTCGGCGTCCGCCTTTGGTTATAGCACCTACGCCCTTTTTAAAATGGCGCTTGAGGTGGGCGAGTCGGCTTCCCATATGAACGATTTTTATTTTGAATCCGCGGCAATGATTTTAACCCTAATTACGCTTGGCAAAATGTTGGAGGCAAAGGCTAAGGGCAAAACCACAAACGCACTCAAGGATTTAATGGACCTAGCCCCCAAAACCGCCGTAATTATTAAAAATGAAAAAGAAGTAACAGTTCCAATAGAGCAGGTTAAAAAGGGCGATATATTTTTAGTAAAGCCGGGCGAAAATATTCCTGTGGATGGAATAGTTTTAGAGGGTCTGAGCTCGGTAAATGAATCTAGCCTAACGGGTGAAAGCATTCCTGTAGAAAAATCGGTTGGTAGTACCGTGTGCTCTGCAACGGTAAACGGCGTTGGATTTTTGCGCTGCGAGGCAACCGCAGTGGGTGAGGATACCACACTTTCTAAAATTATCAAAATGGTAAGCGACGCATCGGCAAGTAAAGCCCCAATAGCAAAAATCGCCGATAAGGTTTCGGGTGTTTTTGTGCCCGTTGTAATTGCAATAGCCTTAATTACCTTTATAATATGGCTTGCCGTGGGTCAAACCCTAGGCTTTGCGGTAGCCCGTGCCGTTTCTGTGTTGGTAATAAGCTGTCCTTGTGCGCTCGGTCTTGCAACCCCCGTTGCTATTATGGTGGGTAGCGGTAAAGCCGCAAAGCAGGGTATTCTTTTTAAAACTGCCACTTCGCTTGAGCAAACAGGCAAAATTAAAACAGTCGCTTTGGATAAAACAGGCACCATAACAAAGGGTGAGCCAACGGTTGTTGAAGTTTTAGCGGCAAACGGTGTTACCGAAGCCGAGCTTTTAACCTATGCCTACGCTTTAGAAAATAAAAGTGAGCATCCCTTAGCAACCGCAGTTGTAAAATATTCAAAAGAAAAAAGCATCGCTCCCACTAAGGTAAGTAATTTTAAAGCGGTTGCAGGTAAGGGTGTGTATGCTGAATATAACGGTAAGCCTTTAGTAGGCGGTAACTATAAATATCTTTCAGAGCACTGCAGTATAGATAATGAGCTTAGTCAAAAAGCATCTGAAATGTTAAGCTTCGGTAAAAGTGTTTTGTATTTTGGCTTTGACGGTAGGGCAATAGGCGTAATTGCCGTTGCAGATGTTATTAAGGAAGATAGCGTTAAAGCCTGCTCGGAGCTTAAAAAAATGGGCATAAAAACCGTAATGCTAACGGGCGATAATAAACAAACTGCAAATGCTGTGGCTGAAAAGGTCGGCGTTGATAAAGTTATTGCCGAGCTTTTGCCCGCCGATAAAGAAAAAGCCGTAAAAACCCTTAAGGCAGAGGGTGGCGTTATAATGGTGGGCGACGGCATTAATGATGCTCCCGCATTGGCTACAGCCGATATTGGTATAGCAATAGGCGCCGGAACCGATATAGCAATAAATTCTGCCGACGTGGTTTTAACCAAAAGCAAGCTTACCGACCTTGTAGCCGCCATAGCTTTAAGCAAAAAAACCATTAAAATAATACATCAAAATCTTTTTTGGGCGTTTATTTATAATGTAATAGGTATACCGCTTGCGGCGGGTGCCTTTATAAGCCTTTTCGGGTGGGAGCTAAATCCAATGTTTGGCGCCGCCGCTATGAGTCTTTCAAGCGTTACGGTTGTAACAAACGCCTTAAGGCTAAACCTGTTTAACCCGAATAAAAAGCAAGTAAAAATAAAATCAAATAAAAAGGAGAATTTTAAAATGCAGGTAACAATAAA
The DNA here is from genome assembly GCA_017436225.1 of Clostridia bacterium. Classification (GTDB taxonomy): domain Bacteria; phylum Bacillota; class Clostridia; order Oscillospirales; family Acutalibacteraceae; genus UMGS1279. The sequence goes on from JAFSDM010000035.1 coordinate 12,884, forward strand.
AATTGAAGGTATGATGTGTCCCCACTGTGAGGCTCATGTAAAAAAAGCTCTTGAAGCGGTCGAGGGCGTAGTAAGTGCAACCCCAAGCCACCAAAACGGCGAAGCAGTTGTTGTACTGGAAAAAGATATCCCCTTAAACACACTTCATAATGTAATCATCGAAGCAGGGTATAAGGTAATTTAATTTAGTTTTTTAAAAAATGTTTCATAAAAATTGCGTATTTTCCCCCTTGCAACCTTAAAAAATCCATCTGTTTTGCCCATAAAAATAAAAATTTTAATAAAATTTAAAAAAATTCAAAAA
>JAFSDM010000036.1 GCA_017436225.1 Clostridia bacterium
AAAAATTAAGGAGGACAATTCAAATGGAAGAAAAGCAAGTAACAGTAAAAGGCGGGCGCAAGCGCAAGAACCTCGTTAAGTTCTATTTGAACGACGAGGAATATCAGAAGCTGTGTGAAAACGCGGCGACCTTCGGGCGTGACAAGAGCAAGTATCTCCGCCTCGTCATTCAATGGATCGCTCCCATTGAACCGCCCTCGGTGGAGGTGAAGGAGTTTACTCGCGAGCTAAGACGTTTGGGTGTAAGTATGAATCAGATCGCAGCGAAGGCGCACTCGCTTGGATTTGTGGATGAGCTTGAATACAAACGCACCGCCGACGAGGTGATGAAGGTGCTTGGAGCAATTCAACAAGAGTACGCGAAGAAAGGAGTGAAGGTGTTTGGCAACAACTAAAATTTGGGACGTAAGCGCACACGTCAGTAAGCTGCTCGCTTACGTTGCGAACAAGAACAAAACCACGATTGAGATGGAGAACAAAAACGTTGACGAAGCGGAACGACTTGCCGCCGAGATGCTTGGACTACCACCCGAACATTTCGCAACGGAAGAAAAGAAATTTGTCACGGGAATCAACTGCACACCCGAGAACGCGAACGAGGTGATGCTTACTCTCTTGGAGGACACGGACAGTTCAGACATTCAAGCCTACCACGGCTACCAATCCTTCAAGCCCGGCGAAGTTACTCCCGACGTCGCCCACGCCATTGGTGTTCAGCTTGCCAACGAGCTATGGGGCGAGGACTTTCCCGTTGTGGTCGCCACCCATATAGATCGCGGACACGCACACAATCATTTCTGTCTCTCGGCAACGGGCTTTTCGGGTAAGAGGTATCACGACTGCAAGGCAACCTACAAGCTGATGCGCGACACCTCGGACAGACTTTGCAGGGAGTATGGTCTATCGGTCATCGAGAAACCGAAGCAACAAGGAGCTAAGCATATAGCAGAGGTTCACGCCGAGAAAAAAGGTATTCCAACCATACGCGATCAGATTCGCGCGGACATTGATGCAGTAGCCAACTACGAGTATATCATCAAATACTTTTACAATCGTATGCGCACCCTCGGATACACCTTTGAACGTCGAGGTCAATATCTCCGCATCAAACCGTATGGCTCTAACAAATTCTTTCGCTTGGACAAGCTCGGCGCGGGATATACCGAGGCTGATATAGAAGCAAGGGTAAGGCGTAATGCACAGACGATGGAATGGAAAAAGATTGAGTATTACAAGCCTACCTTGCAGGAGAAGCCGAAAGGACTTCGCGCGCTCTATCTGCACTACCTCTACCTGCTCGGTGCGATACCGAAGGTTATCCCCAAAAATCCCGAAGCTTATGCCGCCATCAAGGATGATATTCGCCGCGCCCGTATGTACTCGGAGCAAGCCAAGTTTCTCGGCAAGTACGGACTTGAAACGAAGGATGATCTCATTCAGCACGCTCTGAAGGTCGATCCGCAAATCAAAGTGCTCTGCAAGGAACGGCGAACACTTTGGAATAAGATTCGTTGGATGAAGGATCCCGAGCAGGTGCAACCGATACGCGATGAGATCTTTGCGCTGACCGAAAAGATAAAAACGCTCCGCAAGGAGTTTGCGATGTGCAAGGACGTGTATGACCGAAGCGCATCGGTTGAGCGAACCGTAATGCTGATCGAGTTCCCGCAGCTATTGGAGCAAGAAAAGCAGAAATCCGCCCCGAAGAAGGATGTGCGTGAGAACAGATAAAATCACGGTCTTGACCGTAGAAAATTGCTACCGCCCGCGAAAGCAGTTTTACGGTCTTGACCGAAGAAAAAAGGCATTTTTCTGTTTCTGACACCTCAAAACGCATCCTCACATCAAAAAGGCGTTTTCTATTGGAAAATTGGCATTTTCTTACGCTCTTGACCGAGCCTTTTTGAGCGAAAAACGCCTTACTTCAAAAACTTTATGAAAATAGGAGACAAAAGCAATGATAACAAACAAAACCAAAAGCCAAAAGACAACAGAAATCTATTTTGACGAAACACCCACGCCCGTAGTTATACGGACACACAACACAGCATTGAAGAAGCGGCTGCTTGCCTTTGCTGAGAAGTTTCCCGACCTCTGTCGGCTGACAGACGATGACGGGCTTGGATACCTTTCCTTTGAGATCGACAAGAAAAGGTTTTCCTATCGCATTACCGATCCCTATACCGAGGAACGTAAGGCTTTGGCAAGAGCCAAGATGAACGAGATCAACAATAAGGAGGACATTGGATGACAGAAATCAAGAGCAAAGAAAAAATTACAGTAATCGACCTGCCCATTACCTCACTTCGCGCCTTTGAGGAGCATCCTTATAAAGTCGTTGACAACGAGGAAATGGCAAGCCTTGTGGATAGCATTTACAACCAAGGCATACTCACGCCCATCACAGTACGACCGTTAACTAACGGCGAGTATGAGATCGTATCGGGACACCGCCGCTTGTTTGCGTGTCAGAAGCTCGGCATCAAAGCAATCCCCGCCATCGTCAAGGAGCTTAGCCGCGAGGATGCCATTCTTGAAATGGTGGACTCCAACCTTCACCGAGAGCATATTCTGCCGAGCGAGAAAGCCAAGGCTTACAAGATGAAGATGGATGCAATGAAAAGACAAGGAGAACGCACCGACCTTACTTTGTCGCCAATGGCAACAAAGTCGGTAATTGATAGTGCCGCAGAGATTGGAAGTGCGGCGGGAGAGAGCCGTGACCAAGTATTCCGCTATATACGCTTAAATCTTCTTATCCCCGAACTGCTTGATATGGTGGACGAGGGGCGCATTGCCTTCCGTCCTGCCGTGGAGCTTTCGCATTTACAGGAGCAAGAGCAATATGACTTGCTGACCACTATTGAGAGCGAGGATGCCACGCCATCCCTCAGCCAAGCCATTCGTATGAAGCGGCTCAGCCAAGACGGGAAACTCGATATGGACACCATCTTTGATATTATGACCGAGGAAAAGCCGAACCAAAAGGAAACGGTCAAGATACAGAGAGAAAAGCTCGATAAATATTTCGGGCGCGGTGTTCCCGTATCGCAGATAGAAGCCACTATATTAAAGCTCTTGGAGCAAGAACGTATTCGCCAACTCAAAAAGCGCATCGAGCGCGAGGATAGATGAAAGGAGAGTGCCTATGATAAAGAAAATAGAAATGCCCGACGTTCGCGGTGTTATCATCCGTGAACCCATCAATATTGATGAGCCGATCATTTTGGATGACCATATCCCATACCCCAAGCGTGCTACGGGAATTGTTCAAAACACTCCCGTGATCAATTATCCTACGGCACTCAATTTCACCAAGCGTATTGGAACGGTGGATTATGTTATCAATACTCACTTTGCCGAAGAAGGCAAAAGCACTCTGCTTTCGCAGTTTCGAGATCTGATACTATCCCAAAAGCTGACCGACGACTTACTATGACAGAATTGCAAGGATGCGCCGGGCATTGTATAATAAGGCTACCTTACAGCAATGCTCGGCTTTAAGAAAGGAAATGGTGATTATATGACAAAACAAGCCGAGAATAATAAAATAACCGCCCTCTACTGCCGACTGTCACAAGATGACGGGAGAGATGGCGATAGTAATTCAATCGTGAATCAAAGGGAGATCTTATCTCAATACGCTCGTTCCAATGGTTTTCACAATACACAGTTTTTCGTAGATGACGGTGTTTCGGGTACGACCTTTGACCGTCCCGATTTTCAGCGTATGCAACGAATGGTTGAAAACGGAGAGATCGATACAATCATTGTAAAAGACCTTAGCCGTTTCGGTCGTAATTATCTTGACGTCGGCAAATACTTGGAGATCAAATATCCCTCGCTCGGTGTTCGCTTCATAGCTATTCAAGAGAACGTTGATACGATGAAGAACATCGGTACGGAAATGATGCCGTTTAACAACATCTTCAACGAGTGGCACGCTGCACAGACGAGCAAGAAAATTCGTGCCGTTTGGAAAGCGAAAGCGGACAAGGGAGAGCGTGTATCGTCGGTAATTCCATACGGATATAAAAAATCCGAGGATAACCCCAAGCAATGGGTGATTGACGAGGATGCAGCTAAAGTGGTTCGTTATATTTTCGACCTCTGCCTTCAAGGTCTTGGACCGACGAAGATCGGACGTAGATTAGAGAACGAACAAATACTCTCACCAACGGCTTACTTTATATCAGTGGGGCGTAAAACATCTAAAGATGTATCGAAACGCGGTGAATATGCTTGGACAACAAGTAGTATTGAGCATATCTTGGCAAACCGACAGTACACAGGATGCACGGTCAATTTCAAAACTACTCTCGTCAGCTATAAAGTACACAAGACGGTTCACAACCCCGAGGAAGAATGGCAGATCATTCCTAATACGCAAGAAGCTATTATTGATGAGGATACCTTCAATCGCGTTCAAGAATTACGAGAGAACCGTAGAAGGAATACCGCTACGGGCAGAGAAAGTCTGTTTTCGGGACTGCTTTACTGTGCTGATTGCAAATCCAAGCTTTATTTCTGTGCGGCAAAGAGCGTCGATGAAAATCAAGAATTTCATCGATGCTCCGCATACAAAGAAAACCGAGGAACTTGCTCTATCCACTTTATTCGTGAGGTGGTTTTGAGAGAAACGATGCTTGAGCTTGTCAGACGAGTTGCAATATTCATTCAGCAGTACGAAGCGGTGTTTCTCTATATGTATTCCAAAAAGCACAGCTTAGCCAAGGCAGCCAATATGAGAACGTTAAAGGCAAATATCGAAAAAAGTCAGCGAAGAATCGTGGAGCTTGATAAACTTATTGAGCGTATTTATGAGGATAACGTTCTCGGTAAAATTCCCGACGAGAGATTTTCTAAGATGATGGGTAATTATGAAGCGGAGCAAAAGGAACTGATAGCGTTTACGGCAAAGGCTGAAGAAACCTTAAAGGCAGCGGAGCAAGACAAGGTGGATCTTCGCGTTTTTCTTGAAACCATTCGTAAGTGTACCGATATTAAGGAGCTAACTCCCGAAATCGTTAATCGACTTATAAGACGCATTGAAGTTCACAAGAGCGCGAAGATAGACGGAAGAAAGCGCGTAAAGCTTGATGTTTATTTTACCGCTGTCGGACTGATTGACATTCCCGATGAAAAGGAATTGATTGAATTGATGGAAGAAATCCGTAGAACCGCGTAAGATCTAAAAAAGCAAGAATACGGCATATCTCTTGCGAAATATACCGTATTCTTGCAAAACTGTCCTTCCGAACGACGAGCGTCGGAACGAGATTTTTTTATCCATTGCGAAAGCGATGATATACGAGCCTTAGCCTTGATTTTAATTTGAAACCTTTGACTTAACAAAAAACCTGTGCTATACTCGTTATATAAGGTTGTGAGTTTATGAAAATTTCAAATCCTATTCAAAAACTACTGTTTACGTTAATTTACATTGTTATTGTGGCGGTGCTTTACGCTACCGGCGTAGGCTGTGTTTTTCGCAGTATTTTTGGCATAGTTTGCCCAGGCTGCGGTATGACACGCGCACTAATTAGCCTTTTAAGGCTGGATTTTATAGGTGCTATAAACTACCACCCCATGGTTTTTAGTCTACCAATACTCTACCTTTATTTTTTGGTTGACGGCGGATTATTTAAAAGCAAAAAATTAAACACACTTTTGCTTTCTTTTATTGGATTGGGCTTTTTGATTGTGTGGATTGGAAAAATTATGTAATTTAACAATTTGTGTGTTATTTCAACAAATTCCCACGTTTTATATTGACATTTTTTGTGCTTTATATTATAATGAACATACAAAAATTATTAACTAAACATTAACGGAGGTTATATTATGTTTTGTAGAAATTGCGGCGAAGCTATGAATGATAATCAGGCTATTTGCCTTAAATGCGGTGTTAAAACAGGAACAGGTAATGCTTATTGCGCTAACTGCGGTAATGCAGTTGCACCTAATGCAGATGTTTGCCTTAACTGTGGCGTAGCAATTAAAAATGCAGTAAACGGTGAATATTTAAACGGCAAAGATAAAATAACATTAGCTCTTATTTGCTTCTTCTTAGGTGGCTTGGGCATTCACAATTTTATGCTTGGCGAAACCAAAAAAGGTATAGTTAAAATAGTTCTTTCCTTCTGCGCAGGTATTGGTGGTATTTTAGCCCTTATTGATTTTATTAAAATTCTTACCGACAAATACGTTGTTGATCCTGACAAAGCATTCTAAGTAATTTTTTTAAAGAGCCTTGCCAACGGCAAGGCTTTTTTAGACACCGAATAGGAGGAAAAAATATGTTCTGCCCAAATTGCGGAAAGGAAATAATGCCCGGTGCTGATATTTGCTTTGGTTGCGGTATTATGATTAATAAAATAATGAAAGCGCCGCCCCGCCACGTTAGTGTGGGCTGGTGGTGGCTAGGCTTCTTTTTTCCAATTGTTGGCTTCATTCTTTGGGCTTGCTTAAGCGGAAACGAGCCTGAAAAGGCTAAAAAATGTGGCTTTGGCGCACTTGTTGGCGCAATAATTTCTGTTGTCGGCTTGGTTTTGCTTTACGGTTTAATATTTGTGCTTGCTTTTTTAGGTTCAACAATATATTTATAAGGCAAAAAATAACCATAACAGAACATCTTTTGGTTCTATTATGGTTAATTTTTTTATTTATTCATTTGTATTTAAAGGGTGCTGCAAAACAGCACCCTTTAAAATTTGTTTATTTAGCTTCTTTCTTTTTGCCCTTGCAAATAGCAGCACCAAAAACGCTACCACCGCTTATAAATAAAAGCGCAAACAAGAGATAAAGATTATTGCTATCGCCCGTTTCGGGGTTTGTGGGTGGTTCGGGTGTTTCAGGGTCTACAGGGGGTTCGGGTGTGTAATCGTACACATTTTCAAACTCTGCTACAACCGCCTCGGTATTTTCACCGTTTTTAGTAAGTGTTGCAACAAGCTGGTTATTTTCGTTAAGCTCTATTGCCACGGTAACGGTATACCGAGCCTCACTATAGGTAACATTTTCCTTACCGCCGTTTACTTCGGTAATGGTGTAGGTGTAGGTTTTACCAATATCCTCCTCAGTAAAGGTGAGATTAAACTTAGCTTTACTGTTTTCATCGGTCTTAATTGTAGTGTCGGCTACACCATCTGCCAATGCGTTAAGTAAGAATTGGAAGCCATCGGCATCATTCTTCACAGACTCAATAAGCTTTCCGTCTGCACCATACAAACCAAACTCAAATTCATTTGTGATTCCTCCAGTATGGGTTTTGCTGTTGTATGCATATTCTGATATATTTTTAAGACTGCCTTTTGCGCTAACAACTAAACAGTCTGCTTCTGCCTTTAAATAATTAATTTATAAATTTCACTTTTTTTAAAGCCTGTTTCCTTTGCCGCAAGCTTTGCCGCATTAGAAGCCGACTCACCGCCAAGCTGAAGCTCCTTTGCCAAGGTTACAGCCTGTTCAAGGGTATAGTCCTCATTCGGCTTTGGCTCGGCGCCCTTGATTATCATAACATATTCGCCCTTTGGCGGGGTGATTTCAAAATCTGCCAAAGCGGTTTCAAAGGTGGTGTGAATTACCGTTTCGTGTAGCTTTGTAAGCTCCTTACACAGAGCAATTTCTCTATTGCCAAACACCTCAAGCATATCCTTAAGGGTGTATATAAGCTTATGGGGAGCCTCATAAAAAATCAGTGTTCTTGTATCATCCTTTAGGGACTGCAAATGCTCCTTGCGACTTTGCTTTGCGGTGGATAAGAAGCCCTCAAAGCTAAATCTACCGCTTGGCATACCCGAAATTGCAAGCGCTGTTATAACGGCGCTTGGCCCCGGAACCGAGCAAACCATAATATTATTTTTATAGGCTAGCCGTACCAAATCCTCACCGGGGTCAGAGATTGCGGGCATACCCGCATCGGTAACAAGGGCACAGCTTTCTCCCGAAAGCAATCTTCCTATTATTTGCTCACCGCGAGATAGGTGATTATGCTCATGATAGCTAACCATTGGCGTGTTTATTTCAAATTTATTAAGAAGCTTTAGGGTTACTCTTGTATCCTCGGCAGCTATAAAATCTACTTCAGCCAAGATTTCCTTTGCTCTTGGCGAAAAATCGCCCAAATTGCCTATAGGCGTGCCAACCACATACAGCGTTCCTGACATTTTTTAAAAAATCTCCTTACTTTTTACACATCGTAGGCACAATACCTTTTTCTGGCGGCAGAAACAACCTGCCAACGCTTTTTATCACCCTTTGTTTTGGGACTGTAAATTAAAAATTCAAGAAAAATAACATCCTCTTTTTCAAAAAGGGATAAATCCTTTACATTACAGTTATCCAATGCTATTGCGCTGAGATATTTAAAGTTTTCTTTTTGTTGCTTTTTAAGCTCTATGATGGTGTTAAGATTTTCAAGATTTGCGTTTTGCAAATAAAGCATTTTGCAAAATGCAAGACCCTTTAAAAAGTCAACATTATTAAGCGAATTTGCATTTTCAATGTAAACTTGCTCTAAATACTTAAAGTCTGAAATAAAGCTATAATCGATTAACGGTGCCAATATGTAAAGCCCTATAACCCGCGCTTTTTTAATAAGATTTAACACCTCTTCGTTTTTTAAATCTTTAGCGGAAAGGTAAACATCGGGAGTTCGCATAGCAAAGGACTGCACCTCGCCAACCCAAGGGATAGGTATATTTTTGGGGATTTTCCCTGCTTCAATAACACCAATGCTTATACTTTTATTTGCAGATGCCAGAAGCTTTTCTTTTTCTGCCCTTTGAATATTCCCCACCACCTTAGTGCTTCTAAGAGTATTATATCACACGATATTAAATCGCGCAAGAAAAAAGATGTGCAAAATGCACATCTTTTAAGCATAAATTTATTTATAATTCCCTTTGTGAGCCGATTGGATTTACTATACTGTAGCCGATATTTACAAGGTGGTCGGCTACACGCTCAAGACCAACTACCGTAGAAGAATAATACGGGCTAACATCAATACTGCAATCACCCTCTGCAAGACGCGAGAAATGACTTGCGGTAAGTTCACGCTTCATTTCGTCAATTTCATCCTCCAATTTTGCAAGAACGGGTAATTCTTCTTTATTAAGATTATCAAAAGCGTCCTTAGAAATTTGAAGCATTTGCATGGTTTTATCGCGCATTGCCGTAATGTCTGCGTTAGCCTTTTCAGAGAAACTTATTCCCTTTGCCTTCATTCCAACAACAATTTCATAAAAGTTTTCAGCGTGGTCGCCAACACGCTCAAGGTCGTTGAGCACGTGGAAGTAGGAACCGATTATAACCTCATCGCTCTGCTCAACAGTGGCAGAAAGCTTAACCAAAAACTTGGTAAGCGCACTGTTTGTAAAGTCAATAACCTCTTCGTTTGCGGCGATTGTTTCGCCGTTTGTTAATGTGCCGTTTTCCATTGCCTCAAAACAAAGATTCATATTCTCCTCAACAAGTGAGAACATATAGTCTATTTCCTTTTTGGTCTGCATAAGAGCAACGGGAGGCATTGTTAAAAGTCTGTCATCAACAAATTTAAGTGTGCGTTCGGTTTCGGTTTCTTCCTTGTCCTTAATAACTCGGCAAGAATATTTAACAAGCTGTGAAACAAAGGGTAAAAGAACGGCTGTGGTTGTCACGTTGAAAATAACGTGGAAGGCTGACACACGCATTTGAAGTGACATTGGGTCATTACCGGGGAAGGCGGACACAAGAAGATTTATCATAGGCTCCTTAAATATCCAAACTATTGCGGTGAAAATAGCGGTACCAATAACATTAAACGTAAAGTGAATAAGGGCAACGCGCTTGGAATTTGCATTCGCGCCAACCGATGCGAGCAATGCGGTAACACAGGTACCGATATTTGCGCCAAGCACAATAAAAAGCGCAAGCTCAAGCGGAAGCACGCCGGTGCCAACCATTGTAATTACAACACCCGTTGCGGCAGAGGAGCTTTGAATAAGGGCGGTGAAAATAACGCCTACCAGTATTAAAAGTAATGGGAAATCTATAACAGCAAAGATGCCTTGGAACATATTTTCAACTAATGGATTTCCAAAGGCTTGTTCACTGCTCATAACCTCAAGACCTACAAATATAAGTCCAAGACCGCTACACAAAAGGCCGGCTAATTTAACCTTTTCCTTTTTAAAGAAGCCCATCATAACGCCCGCAAAGGTAGCAAGGTACATAAGCATATTAAAATAATCGTTTTTAAGAGCAACCAAAACACCCGTAATGGTTGTACCAATGTTTGCGCCCATAATAATCGGGGTGGCTTGCATAAGGGTCATAACGCCCGCATTAACCAAACCTATTACCATAACCGAAGTAGCAGATGAGCTTTGAATAATAGCGGTAACTCCCGCGCCAATTCCAACGCCCGAAAAGCGGTTGTTGCTTATTCTGCCAAGCAAACGCTTCATACCTTCACCGGCAGATTTTTCAAGCGCTTCGCTTAAAAAATTCATACCAACAATAAAAACGCCAACGCCCGCAAGTAGCCAAATAAGACTGCCAATTAGCTGCATTATCTGTTCTGAAGATAACATAGTTTTTTCTCCTTTTCCAAAATAATAGATTGTTTTTCTTTCTTTAATGTGAGAGATGGAAAGTCGTATTTTTGTTTTTGTTTTCTTTTCCCCTACTCTCTCAAGGGGCATTATAACATAAAGATTTTAATTTTTAAATAGTTTTTTCCCTACTTTTTAAACTTCCCTAAAAATAACAAAAACAATCAGTTATGTGAAAAAATTATATTAAAATTAACATAAATCCCGCGTAAAATCTTTTAAAATAAAAGATAAAACGGTGCGAGACGTGAGGTAAGACATAAAAACTCCAGTGTAAAGCTTTGTTTGAGGTAAGAGTGAAGAGGTAAGAAGTAAAAAGTAAAAATCCCGCCCACTTGCGTGAACGGGATTTTCTTTTGGGCTCGACACTCAAAATGGAACCGGTCTAAAAACCTGATTTTTTTATTTCAACTTTATATTGCTATTTTTTCTTATCTTTTATGCTTTTAATTAAAATCACTAGATGTACCACAACAGCAGCAAATATAAAAATTGTACCACAAACGCTTATTATAAAAGGAACATCCGTTAATAACTCAAAAACATTTATAAGTGTCCAAAAAAACCAACAAATTGAAGCTATCAACCATAAAATATTGACTTTTTTCATAATCATCACCGACCTTCGGGCATTACTATCTCCTATTTCTTTGGTTGCAAGGGTGGGTATACTGCTGTGTTTTTTGGAAGCATAAGGCTTAGCTACAACTCGTTTTATTTACAATAATTCTATTGTGTAGGAGGCATTGAAGCTTTCGTGAGAATTCAGGTTTATAATATAATCCTTATTTTGAAGCTCTCCTTCAAAGTCGTTACCGTCGCCTCTTCCGTACCACGGCTCTATGCACACAAAAGGAGCCTTCATTTTGGCAGGAGACCACAAGCCAAAAAGTTCAGTATCGAATACAACCTTAAGATAAGCCGATTTGTTTTTATCACAAATAGTTACTTCTTTTGCCTGATTGTTTTCAATTATCAAAGCACCGTTATCAAACATATCATCTGTTATCTTCACATATCCGTCATTCATTAAGGTATGTACATTGTTTTTGTCGTAAAGACCGTTTTTATCAACTTGATTGTACACGATATTGTTATTGGTATCAAATTTAAAAAAGTTGTCCCCTTCTTTTAAATTAAAGGCGGGATGTGCGCCTATTGAAAAGCTCATAACTTTATCGTTTTTGTTTTTCACGGTCCAATCAACTTTAATTATATTGTTTATTAAAGTGTATTTAATTATAAGCTCAAACTTAAAAGGATAGTTTTTAAGCGTTTCTTCATTATCTTTAAAAACATATGTGGCAGAATTATTATCGTGATGAATAAGCTCAAATTCATTGTCTCTGGCAAACCCGTGCTGATTCATTTTATAAACTTTTCCGTCAAGCTTATATGCTTTACCCTTAAGGGAACCGACAATAGGAAAAAGAACCGGCGACGTTCCTGCCCAGTATTTTTCATCTGCACACCACATATATTCAAAACCGTCTCTGACTGCTGATTTTAATTCCGCACCTTGATTTGCAATCTCAATTGATATAATACCGTTATCTAATTTCATATTTCTTCTCCTTCTTATACAGTCCTAAAGGACTGATGATATACCATTGCTTTCGCAATGGATAAAAATCTGGAACTTAGTGGCACGAATGAAAGGGCTCTGAAAACTGAGAATTTATTAATTTAAAAATTTACATACATATCTAACTTCCTGAGTATCTGCAAGACCACTTGGTTTAATTTCTCCATCAGTCACAAAACCCATCTTTTCATAAAAGCTTCTCGCACGATTGTTTTCTTCCAGCACCCAAAGAGAAATTTTATCATATCCCCTACTTTTGACTTCTTCTTTTATCCAATTCATAGCTTGTTTTCCATAGCCTTTGGCTACATATTCGGGATTGAGATACAAGCCGACTAATTCGTAAAAAGAATCTTTTAAATCGTTATCTCTAGCAACAGAGATAGTAAGAAAACCGATAATCACATCATCAAACGTAATCACATAATGAGAATTAATGTTATCGGAAAGCATTTTATTCCATATCATGGGCCATCTGGCATTATGTTCAATGATAATTTCATTTGGAACTATATGACTATAAGCGAACAACCACGATTTTGCGTGAATATCGGCACAATATTTTGCATCATCTAATGTGGCAAGTCTTATATCAAATTTCATATCATCACCGCCTAAGCATAGTATAGCATAAAAGCGGAAAAGTGGCAAGGAATTATTCATTATTCATCAGCGTAAGCGACTTCATTTTTCATTATTCATTCGAAAAACCGTTCTTCTTTAATGAATAATGAATGATGAAAAATGAATAGTGAATAATACAAACAAAAAATCCGTCCTCTTACGAGAACGGATTTTAGTTTGTCTCTCGTGTCCGAAAAAGAACTGGTCAAAAACCGAGGATTTTCAATCAATTTAATACATTTTTTATCATTTGAAGCAATTTAGGAAAGGTATCTTCTTTCTCTTTATATTGGTAAGAACTATCACACAACATTTCATCATTGTGATATATTTCTCCTCTGTCTGTTATAAAAATATGGGCTTTGCCATTTTGATTTATCTTTACAATTATATTTCCAAAGCATTTTGCATCATAAAGAAAATCTATTAGCGTTGAATTACTTGGCAAAATAGAAACAATATGTTGTTTCATTTCATCAACAGAAAAGTGTTTGCTCATATAATCACCTCTTGGGTTTATTATAGCATAAAAGCGGCGAAGTCGCAAGTATAAGTGAAATCGTGCTATCGCACGGTGAAATCAAAGGCTTTCGCCTTTGGTGAAATATTTTGCTAACGCAAAATGTGAAATTAAATCCACCCACCGCCGCAGCGATTTCACCCGAACGAAGTGAGGATTTCACATTGCGAAGCAATATTTCACCCACCCGCAAGGGTGGATTTAGTTGAAAAAGAAAAGACACGCTTTCGCGTGTCTTTCTTTTTCTGGCTCCCCCTGTTGGACTTGAACCAACTCCTTTACTCTTGCGGTGCCCAAAAGTTGCGGTCGGCTTGGAGCGCCTGCAACTTTTGACCGCGGCGCCAACCCATATTCGCTTTATCTGCCACCGGCAGCGCTCATATGCGTTGCAGATAACAGCCGCGCGGATATTTGTTATAAAAGTTTTCAATTTGGCTTAACCTGTGCTATCTTTAATGGTAGAAAAAACTCAATAGTTTTTTGCCCGTCTGCCGAAACACGTTGTCGTTAAGCACAAATCAGCAAAAGAAAGCCAAAACAAAAACCACCCGATTTGGGTGGTTTTGTTTTGTCTCTCCTGTTCGAAAAAGAACTGGTGAGAAACCCTTAATTTTACTGGGTTTTGCCCAGTTTTTCTTTACAAATTAATTATACCATAAAAAATAACTTTCCGCAACATAAAAATGCAGAAAGTTATTTCATTTTATATTATTTTTTGAAATTTATGCCGACTCTTCTTCATCGGGAAACAAAGGCTCAATGATCTCTGCCCCACCCTTTATAAAAATTCTTAAATTAAGATCTTTTGTCACCTGAATTGAATTCACAATTCGGTGAATAATCGCGTCATCGAACTCGGTCATTACCGGTTTCAACTGTTTTGTGTAATTTTCAATCCGTTCAAGTTCTTCCCTGGCTTTTTCATTACACTTTATTTGTGTCATAAGCATATCCCTTCTTTCCCGAAGGTCTTTTATCCTTTGGGAGCAGTCGGCAATGGCTTCGGTATACTTATCCTTATTGCATTTTGACTGGATCGCCAGA
>JAFSDM010000037.1 GCA_017436225.1 Clostridia bacterium
CGGTTCGGCTCACTAAATAAGCGCAAAAAAAAAGAGGTGCGGAAGGCTCAGTTCTTTTTTTAACGCGAAGTTGACGCCTCTCCCCCCTCAAGCTCCCCCCTCACAGGCGCGACTTGTCGCGCCTTGCTGCCTGCGCGCGGAAATTCACCCTTTAAAATTTCCCTCTTTCCGCGCGCGACCAATGCGGTAGGCGGCGGCGGACACCTTACCGCCGCTCGCCTCAATTTAAATTAGGGAATTTTTGAAGGGGGAAAGGCTCACCTCCCCAAAAAGATGCAAACTTTGCGTACAAGTGCATTCAGCGGCTTTTTGTGGGCAACTTCGCGTGGCAGCTTCGCTGCATAGGTTCTCGCTGCGCTCGTTTTTTTAACAAAGGGCGCTTTCGCGCCCAACCTCGGCTTCGCCTCGTTAAAAACGCGCCCTTCGGCGCGTAAGCCTTAGTGAGAATAAATCAAAAACAAGATAAAGCGCACAAAAGTTAAACCTTGCATAAAATTCGTCTTATCTTTACAAATAAGTTTTTTCTTTTTCGATTTATCCTCACTTGCGGCGCTAACAGGGGGAGAGCTAAAACAAAACCTGTGAATTTTCCGCTCCACCGCAATCGCAGCAAAAAGCATGCCGCTTTTCAAAATTTCGTATATCAGCCAGTAGCGCGCGCTTTTCGTCTTTCAGCAAATCTTCTTTTTTGCCATTCTTCGCGCTGCCATTGAGCAAAAAAAGCTTTTGCTCAAGTTTCGCAAGTTTTTTTCTTTTTGTTTCAGCGTTTGCCGCTTTTTCGCTATAATCTACATAAAGCCGCCCGCAGCGCGCGCAAATTTCTAAATTACCCTGCATGCTCGACCCTCATACAATCCGCCCAAGCTACCCCAAGAGCGTAAGCCTGCCAAACATCAGCAAAAAAACCATAAAACCAATCAGGGTTTTTTCTATTGCCTTTTCCGTAGTTCTCGTTCGAGCGCGCAAATCGCCTAATAAGATATTTTCTAATATCACCATCCGCGGCACGCTGAGAAAGACCGAGCCTTGTTTTTACATCTTTGCGCCTCATGTGGTAAACAGGAACCGTTAAAGCCTCAGTAAAGCGCCCTATCCACTCACAAGTAGTAAACACACTTTGACCCACTCTTGAGCCGTAAGCGCTTACGCGTTCAATAACAGCCGCTTCTATTTCTATCTCATCAAACATTTTTTTTAAAAGTTCGTTATCATCTTTTCCAAAGCTGCGCGGTTTTAAATTCTCATCGAACAAAACCCAACCGCTTTTTTCTGTTCCGGGGTCTATTGCCAAAAAATATTTTTCTTTCATTTTTTAATTTTCCTCGTTTTCAAAGTATTCCCTTAATGGGTCGTGTATCGCTCTATTATATTCTTCATCCGTCCACGTTCTCTCATCGAACTCTTGAATCCTCTTTTTTCGTTGTTGTTTATTTTTTTCTTGCCACCAATCAACCGCCTTTTTCCAATCTTCTATTCGTTGAGTTCCGCTCATCCAATCGCGCATAGCATAGTAAGAGTAAAACTCGTCAGCGTTTACGCTATAATTTTTTTTAAGCACATACTCTCGGCACTCATCGAGTGTCGGCGTTTTTTCAGCTAAAGAACAATATATATCCTTTTCATTTTCGTTCACATTTTCATTTACATTTGCATTTAGGTTTACAGTCTCTAAACCTTCAAAAACCTTAAGGTTTTTAGGTCTGCCACCCTTTAATCCGTTCGCCTTGTCGCGTTGTCTTTTTTTAAAGTTGTTGTCTATAAGTGCCTTTATCACTAAAAAGAGCGCATTTTCCGCATCATTTAAATTCGGCGCGATTCCATACAAAGCATAATTGCATATCGTGTCATATAGCTTTAGTCTGTGTTCATCATCGAAACAATTTAAAGCTTCGAAAAAAGAGGCATAAAAAATAAAACTTTCATTCATCTAAGACCCCCAAAAATGCCAAAAAAGGTATACGCGGAATTTTTACTCTTGAACCTAGTCTAATCACAGGAAAACCGAGCGCCGAAGCATCTTTTTTTACTTGGCAATTTATAGAATACGGATTGCACCCTAAAATCGGTGCTATCTCTACCGGTGTCAAAAAGTCTTTTTCTAGTTGTTTTAACTGTTCAATCGTCATTTGCTGCTCCTTTCAAAAGTTCGATATAGCTTACAAAGCTACCGAATTTAACTTTGTCAAAGGTTTTTTCCAACCTTTTTATTTCTCTTTTTTTCAACAATCCTAAAGCCGAAGCTTCTTCAATACTAAAACCACAACATTTTCTTAAAACCCTTATTGTGTTTACCATTTTTCCTCCTTGCTTTTTTCGTTTTTGTGTTTTAAAATATTTTAGAAAATAAATACACATTTTTTCGCTTTATTAGAAATTAACAGAAATATTTAAGTCTGTCAAGCGTTTTTTTAGAAATTTTTCAAGATAGGAGTGTATTTTTTAGAAATGTTTTACGATAATGTCAAAAATCTATGTGACAAAAAAGGCATAACAATATCTAAAATGTTAAAAGATATCGGGGTTTCAACATGTTCAGTAACTTATTGGAAAAAAGGCGCAGAGCCGCGCCCTTCAACTTACGCAAAGGTCGCGAACTATTTTGGCATATCACCTGAAGAATTACGGAACGGCGGCAAAGATTTATCTACTCAAATAAAAATCGTTTATCCTCCGGGTTATGAAAAATTAACAGAAAGTGAAAGGGAATTTGTAGATAAAATAATATACAAATTCACCTGCGACAAATGAAGTGCATAAAATGCGGCGCGCCGCTTCCAGATAATAGCTTATATTGTAACATTTGCGGTGTAAAACAAATACCGAAGCAGCATAACCCGAAGCGGCGCGGCAACGGTCAAGGTACGATATATAAAGAGGGCAAAACTTATACCGCAGTAAAACAAAAGTTCGTAAACGGCGAGAGAATCACGCGCAAAAAGCGCGGTTTTAAAACTTTAGCCGCCGCTAATGAATGGCTTTTGTCAACTTCTTTGAAAAGAAACAAAACAAATATAACTTTGTTAGCGTTATACGAAAAATGGCTGCCAACTCATAAAGCAAGCAAATCAACATTAGATTGTTATGTAGCGGGTTTTAACGTTTTTTCAGATTTTTTTTATACTCCGATAGAAGAATTAGAAATAGACGCATTACAAGAAGCTTTAGACGAAAGCGAAAAAGGGAAAAGAACGAAGCAAAATGCAAAAATTGCCCTTAATTTAGTTTTTAAATACGGAATCCCGCGCGGCTACGTTCCCGATAATTTAAATCTCGCACAATTTTTAAAGGTTCGCGCCGAGAGCAAACCTTTAAAGCGCGGTTTTAGCGCTGCAGAGCTTAACAAAATCCATAGCGCAATAGGTAAACACCCATTCGCAGAAATAGTATATTGTCATTGTTATTTGGGTTTTCGTCCGTCTGCTTTACTTGCTTTGACTGTCGCAGATTATGACAAAGAAAATAAAACGCTCATCGGAGGCATAAAAACCGAAGCGGGGAAAAATAGACTCGTTACAATATCACCTAAAATTCAACAACTTGTCGAAGCTCGAATAAGTGAATTTAAAGACGATTATATTTTTGGCGAAGATGGTTTTAAAATGACTTTAAAAAAATATCGCAGCGGATTTTATTCTCTTATGGAAGAACTAAAAATAAAAACCTTCGACGAACAAGGCAATAGGGTACTAAGTCCTCATTCTTGCCGTCACACTTTCGCCACACTTATGAAGAATATCGAAGCGCCCGAAAAAAATAAAATGGCTCTTATCGGTCATGCCTCATTAGCAATGCTGCGCCACTATGAAGATATCCCAAACATAGAAGAATTAAAGAAAATAACGGATATTTTATAACCAAAAAGCTTAAAGCGAAGATAAAAAGCCAAATTCTATAACACCCATACAACACCCAATAAACCAAAAAAGCGCATTATAAAAGCATTTTATTTTGTCTTTTAATCAAGGTGTCCGGGGTTCGAGTCCCCGGCGGGTCACCAAAAAACCCCATTTTTATGCGATAAATCGGGGTTTTTGTTTTTTCAAAATTTTCTTTAATTTTCTTAAATTTTAAGCTATAACACCCACTACAACACCCAATTTTAATATAAGTAAAATTGAATCAGCGCAAAATCGGCTCGGAACGCGCGATTTTGCGCGCTTTACCACGCGGACTTCGCCGAATAGGAACGGCGGCTATCTTAGCGCCGCCGATCAAAGCCGCGCCGCCTGCGGCGGCTTGCACATTCAGCGTAAACGCAAAAAGGAGAGGCGCGCGCGCTTCGCCTGCTCGCTTCGCTCGCCCCTCGCGCACTGCGCCTCTCGCGCCCCCAAGAAAGTATCGCGTAAACTCATCCACCGCGCGCGCGTCAAAAGCTCAGCAGCCGCTCAGCCTAAAGAGTATTGAAAGACGGCTTCGCGGCCGCCTCGCTTTTTTTGCCGCAGCGCGCTTTTTTTATTCTTAGCAAAAAAAATAAAAATTCGTCCAAACCATACCCCCCGACCCGCCGTTGTCCTCGTTCAGCCACCACTACCCCTACAGCTCCCCGAGC